>CAMBZO010000189.1 GCA_945872195.1 Akkermansia muciniphila
GCCCTCGCGAGGTAATCCGCCAAGTGGATTGTCTCCACATGACCTGCCCCGGCCTTGTCCAGACCCGCGCGCATCTGGAGCAGACACCCCGGATTCGTCGTGACAACGCAGGTCGCGCCACTGCGCAGGATGTTTTCCACCTTCCTCACTTGGAGACGCTCTGCCATCTCCGGCTCTGTGAGATTGTAACTTCCGGCGCTGCCACAGCAGACATCCGACTCCGGCATCTCCACGTAGTTATCCCCTGCCACCGCCTTCACGAGGACTCGCGGCGCGTGGGTGATGCGTTGCGCGTGTGCCAGATGGCAAGCGTCGTGGAAGGAGACGAGCTGAGTTGAGAGTTGAAAGTTGAGAGTTGAGTGGGGGCCGCTCTCCACGAGGAACTCGCTCAAATCTTTCACCTTGGCGCTGAAGGCCGCTGCCCGCGGATCCTCAGGGAGCAGGTGGGCATACTCCTTCAACGTGGACCCGCAACCAGCGGCATTGATGATGATCGCATCCAGCGCTTCGCGGGAGAAGGCCTCCAAGTTGGCACGGGCTGCGGCACGGGCTGCCGCCAGGTTCCCACCGTGGGCGTGCAACGCGCCGCAGCACCCCTGGTCTCTGGGCGTGACGACATCGTATCCGGCGAGGTTCAGGAGACGGATGGTATTCTCATTCGTGCGTCCAAAGAGGACATTCATCACACATCCCCGGACGAAGCCGACGCGCCCCCGTGCCGGGGAGTGGATGCCGGGTAGGAGTGAGGAGTCAGGAGTCAGAATGAGAGGAGACCTCAGTTCGGTGCTCCTGACTCCTAGCTCCTGACTCCCAGCTTCTCCGGCCCGGGAGAGTTCCGGCAAGTCCCCTTCCCTCATCTCATCGGGGAGCAGGGCCAGCGCGTCTCGGAGGAACTTGGGAAGACAGCGGCCGACGCCCAACCACTTGATCAGGCGCGCGGGGACAAGGGCGAGTTTCATCCGCCAAGGATGCGGGAACACGCGCTCGATCAGGACGCGACGCAGGAAGGTCTGGAAAGGCGAGCGGCGATGGTGGCGCTCGATGTGGTCGCGCGTGGCTTCCAGCAGCTCACCATAGTGGACGCCGCTGGGACACGCCGCTTCGCAAGCGCGACAGCCCAGACAATTATCTATATGCCGGACAGCCGTCTCGACGAGAGGTATCCGCCCCTCCTGAAGAGCGCGCATGAGATAAATACGGCCCCGGGGGGAATCGTTCTCATTGCCAGTCTCCAAGTAAGTCGGGCACGAGCCAAGGCAGAGGCCGCAGTGAATGCAGGCGAGAGACTTAGCCTCGTCGAGGAAGCGCGGGAGGTTAGGGGAAGTTGAACTCATAGGAAGTGGGTAAGGCGCGACACCCCTTCTCCCCTTCTCGGAGGAGGGGAGAAGGTGGCCGCAGGCCGGATGAGGGGTGCGGCCGCTTGCGCCATTACCCGCAACCCCTCACCCCAGCCCTCTCCCCCCCGCCCACGGGCCGGGGACTTGCACCCGCCTCCTGCTCCTAATCCTGATCCTGATCCTAATCCTGCTCCTCCCTGCTCCTGAAAGAGAGCAGGATTAGGATCAGGATGAGGAGCAGGAGATGCCGCGGGAAATATCCCAAGTGCAGACAACCCCTCACCCCAACCCTCTCCCCTCATCCGAGGATGGGAGAGGGAGAAGACACCGAATCGGTAGGTGTCCGGGGGCTTCACTGGCAGGTTGTTCAGGGAGGATACGGTCTCAGTCATGCTCGGAGGGAGTCAGAGCGGGATGGCGGGGAGTATATGATGGGGGTCGAAGGTGTCCTTGAGTCGCCCGGTCAATGCCTTCGGGGCGGTGGCCGGAGCGGGCAAGGGGGCGCCGCGATGGTGGAGTATGCCATTCGCAGCGCGCGCGAGGAAGGGGGCGGGGCCAAGTCGGGCGATGGCGACGGGCAGGGCGGAGGGCAGGACGGAGTGGGTCTGGACCGGAAGGGGGTTGGACCAAAAGGCTTGCTCAGGGTCGGGCGCATCGGCGGGCAACCCCTCATCCAGCCCCGCTCCTCTCAGTTGATGAAGGGAGCGGGTGAAGCCGGTGGCACGGGCTACTTGCCAGGCGACTTCCTCGGCGGTGCCGGCCAAGCCGAGGCGGACGGTGAAGGGGGCGGAGGCAGAGCCGTCCAGGGCGAGGTTGTGGAGATCGAGGATGACGGGGGTGAGGGGTGATTGAAGGAGGTTGACCACGGCGGCCCATGCGGCATCGAGGGTCGGGAACTGCGCGGTGAGGAGAACTTCTGCAACGGGGAGGGGGCGGAGCTTAAACGTGGCGGCGCTGATGATACCCAGGCTGTCGCGCGCACCGACGAAGAGCTTGAGCACGTCGTAACCGGCTACATTCTTCACCACGCGCCCACCGGAGTGGGTGACCCGACCATCGGCAAGGACGGCTTCCAGTCCGATGAGGTGCTCACGAATGGTCCCGAAGCCGCAGCGCCGGGGGCCGAAGAGGTTTTCCGAGAGCAGCTGGCGGAGGGTGACGCGCCCGGGGTGGGGCGGGTCGATCGGAAGCCACTGGCCATGCGTGGCGAGGGTGGCTTGGAGGGCGGCGAGGGTCAGGCCACCTTCGGCGGTGATGGTCATGTCCTCCGGCGTGTATTCGCGGACGGCGGCGAGGGCGGCGAGGTCCACGGCGGTGACCGGAAGCCTCGCGGCATGGCAGTCGGCGAGTTGCCGGGAGAGGTCAGCGAGCGTTGCCGGGGCGAAGATCATGCAGCGGAGCGTGCGAGCGCCTTCAGGCCCAGCTTCTTCAGCTGCTTCTGCTCTGGGAAAGGTCCGTGTGGATGGCAAGCACGGCGCTGGGGCACTCGTCCGCGTCGCGCATAAGGATCCAGCGGGCGCTGACAACGACCTCGGTGCCGCGCTTGGTGAACTGGCGGAGCTCGCCGCTCCACGATCCCTTGTCGAGGAGTTCCCGCTGCGCGACTGCGAAGGCGGCGGCGTCACGGTAGAGCAGCTCGGTGACTGGATGGCCCTTGATTTCCTCCGCCGTCCAGCCGAAGAGCCGTTCCGCGCCCTTGTTCCACGCGGTGATCCAGTGGCCAAGGTCGCGGACGATGATGGCGTCCTGAGCGAGGTCAATGAGGCTGGCTTGCTGGAGAATTTTCCGCTCGGTCTGCTTGCGCTCAGTGAGGTCGCGGAAGCTCCAGACGCGGCCGACAATCTGCCCGCCCACGCGCTGGGGCTGGGAGTAACGCTCGAAGATGCGACCATCCACGAACTCGATCAGGTCGCAGCTCGCGGCCTCGGGCGTGGCGTCCAGCTCGCGGAACTTCTGGTTAAAGCCCTCGGGGTCCTTGATTTGCCAGAGCACCGCATTGAGCATCTCCTGGTAGTGCTTGGACTCGATGAGCGAGGGCGGGAGGTTCCAGAGGGCGAGGAATTTTTGGTTGTGGCCTGCCATGCGGCCCGCTTGGTTCACGACGAGGATGCCGTCGGCGGTGGCGTCGAGCGTGGCCTGGGCGAGGGCGAGGGACCGCTCAAGCTGCGCGGTGCGCTCCGCGACGAGGGCCTCCAGGCTCCGCATCTGCGAGCGGACCTGCTGGGCGAGGTCGGCTTTTTCCGTGAGCGCGACGACGAGTTGGCTGACCTCGACGTTGTCGAACGGCTTTTTCAGTATCAGCAAGCGGTCGTTGCGGCCCAGCTTGCCGACCATTTCCTCCCACGAGTAATCCGAGTAGGCGGTGCAGATGACGCAATGCAGATGCGGGTCCACCTGCCACAAACGGGTGATCGTCTCCACGCCGTCCCAGCCCGGGGGCATCCGCACGTCCACGAATGCGAGGCTGTAGGGACGATTTTCCTGGATGGACTTGCTGACCAGCGCGAGGGCCTCCTGCCCCTGATACGCGCAATCCAGCTCGTATTCCAATCGCGCCTCCTGCGGCAACTCGTCCCCGAAGAGCGCCGCCTCCGCCGCGCTCAGGTCCGCCACCGACGCCGACGCCGGACAGAGGATCTTCCGGAAGTCGTCGTGGATCGCGCGATTGTCGTCGATGATAAGGAGGCGGTGCATCAGAGCGGATGAAAAGTAAAAGGTGAAAGGTGAAAGGTGGCAGCGACTGCGCCGACCACGGACAAAAGTGCGTCTGAAAAAATCATCTCAGGCTACTCCCGCGCCTCCGGCGGGAGGGTCGGGATCTCCAACGTGAAAGTCGCCCCCTTGCCCTCGCCATCGCTGTGGGCGGTGAGGCTGCCGCCCATCTCCTTGGCTGCCAGCGAGCCGTGGTGCAGGCCAAAGCCATGGCCCTGCGGCTTGGTGGTGAACCCATGCTGGAAAAGGCGCGCCATGCTCTCGGGCGTGATTCCGGAGCCGGTGTCCACGACGGAGATACGAATAAATTCGTGGCCATTCAGGGCGACGCGCACCGTGAGAGTTTTATCCTTCACCTCGGGCTTGTCGAGAGCGTGCTTGGCGTTGGTGAGGAGGTTCACGAGGATCTGCATGATCTTGTGGCGCTCGAGGGTTGCGGTGGGCCGGTCGAGGAACTCGCGCCGAACTCGGATTTCATGGCGGGTGAAGGAGATCGCGTTGAGCCGCAGCGCGTCCTCGACCACATCCACGACGGACATCGCCTCGTGAATGCTCGTGACCTTCGCATAGTTCTGCTGCATGGCGATGATGGTCTTCACGTGCTCCAGGCTTTGGGCGAGGGAATCGAGTTCCTTGAGCGAGCGCGCCTGCTCGTCTTGCAAGTGAGTCGAGAGCGTCCGGAGGAAGGCGGGGACCTGCATGCCCTTCGGGTCGGTCGTGAAAAACTCGCCTAGCCTGGCCTCGTTGTCGGAAAGCATCTTCGCGACGCGCTCCACGTTGGCGACCTTGGACTTGCGGACGCTCTCGGCGACAAGCGAGGCGGAGACGTTCACGCTGTTGAGCACGTTGCCGACGTTGTGGAGCGCGCCGGTGGCAATCTCCGCCATGCCAGCCCGGCGGGCGGTGTCCACCAACTCGTGCTGCGCACGGTCGAGCGCCTCTGCGTCGGCATTTATGCGCTGGGTGATGCGGCCGCCGTAGAAAACGGTGCTGCCCAACATCAAGAGCACGAGCACCGCGACGACGAATTCCATGCGCTGGAGCCGAGCGAACTCCTCCATCTGCCGGTCGAAGATGCGCGCCTGAATCCCGCTGACACGCAGGCGCAGGTCGGTGAGGACGGTCATGATGCCGGCGTAGTCGCGGTTCACGTTCACCAACCGGCGCGCGGCTTCATCGGGCTGGTCGGTTGGGAAACGGGAGAATAGTTCCTCCGCTGTCTCGACCATGCTGTCCACGGCCCCGCGGAGCTTGTTGAACTCGTCGAGGAGCTTGCGGCTCTCGTCGTTTTCGACCGCCATGAGAGCCTCCCCGCGCTTGGCCCGGAGGCGGGTGACAAAGCCGTTGTATGCCAACCGCACCTCGTCGCGCTGCCGGTCGGGGTCGCGGGAGATGAACACATTGTTGCACCTGGCCTGCACGGCCTGGACGGTGTTGATGAAGTCACCATAATCGCGCAGCCGCCGCTCCCACGCGGAGCTGACCTCGACGCTGCGGGCGAAGGCCCCCTGCATCTGGTGGTTGAGCCAGAGGGTGAAGCCGACGGTCAGTAGATTGAAGGCGGCCAGCGCGTAGTAGAGCAGATGCCACTGATGTCGCTGGCGGGGTTTGCCGCTCTTGCCGGATGCCGAGGATGGCGATGAGTTAGACATGAGTTGAAATCAGGCTCGGCTGGCCGTTTCGTCAACGAGCAGATCATGCAAAGCCAT
>CAMBZO010000190.1 GCA_945872195.1 Akkermansia muciniphila
AAGGCCGAGCCGCGGTTGTAGCTGTTGTCCGGCAGCGCGATGGCGCGCGTGCCGAGCGGCAGGTCCGCGAAGTCCGTGCGCGCGCCGGTGAACTGGTCAATCGAATCGAGCAGCACCTCGGCCTGCATCCGGCGCGGATAGAAGTGCGAGAAGTTCTGCCGGTCCACGCCGTTGTGCTGGTTCGGCGTGGCGCTGAGTTGATACGCGGACGACTGCGTGATGACGCGCACGACGGCCTTGAGGTCGAAGCCGCTCGCGACGAAATGCTTCGCCAGCGCGTCGAGCAACTCGGGGTTCGACGGCGGGTTCGTGTCGCGGATGTCGTCCTCCGGTTCGATGAGGCCGCGCTTGAAAAAGTGTTTCCAGTAGCGGTTCACGAGCGCCTTCGCGAAGAAGGGGTTCGCCTTGTTGCCCATCCAATCGGCGAGGCGCAGGCGCGGGTCTTCGTCGGGCGGGATGTCGAGCGTGGGCTCGCCGAGGCCGGCGGGCTTCACGGGGAGTTTGGTTTTCTTGTTCTCGGTCTGCGCCACGCCGCGCTTGTGAAAAATCACGTCCTCGCCCGCTGTCGCCGTCGGCTTGCGGCCCACCTGGCTGAAGAAGGCCGACATGCTGTAGTAATCGTGCTGGCTCCAGCGCTCGAAGGGATGGTGATGGCATTGCGCGCACTGCATCCGCACGCCGAGGAAAAGCTGCGCCACGTCTTCGAGTTGCTCGGTCGGCTGCTTCACGCGCTTATACCAGGCCACGGGCGGATTGCCCTCGATGGTGCCGGTGGCCGCGAGGAGCTGGCGCACCAACTGGTCGTAAGGCTTGTTCGCCAGCAGGCTGTCGCGCACCCACGAGTGGAAGGCAAAGTTCGCCGTGATGTCGCTGGCGGCGTCGCGCTTGTTCTTGAGCAAGGCCGTCCACTTGTTCGCGAAGTAGTCTGCGTAGTCGGGGCTCGTGATCAGCGCGTCCACGAGTTGGTCGCGCTTCGTCGGCTCAGTGCTGGAAAGAAATGCCTCCGCCTCCGCGACGGTCGGCAAGCGTCCCGCGATGTCCAGCGACACGCGACGGAGGAACGTGGCGTCGTCGCACACCGGTGAGGGCGGGATGCCGATGAGCTTGAGGTTCGCGAAGACGAGTTGGTCAATGAAGTTCCGGCTCGGCGGCAGGCTCTTCACGGGCGCGCCGAGCGGGACGGAGACATTGCACACGGCAGCGAGGCCTTGATACCGCACCATCACCGCCACGTTGCCGGGGATGTCGAGAATCTTCACGCGCCCGGACTCAGTGGCCTCCGCCATCGCGCGATCGTTGGCCTCGTAGAGGGCGAGCGCGGTGACGTCGCGCGTGCGGCCGTCGGCGTAGCGGGCCGTGACCTTGAGCTGCTGCTCGGATTTGGTCTTGAGCGTCTTCCGCGGCGGCTGCACTTCGAGCGACACGAGTTTGGGCGCCGTGGCTTGGTCAAACGGCGTGCCCTGCTGGAGCCAAGCGCGCAGCAGCCGGTAGCCTTCGGACGTTGGGTCCAGCCGCAGCCCGCCGCCGTGCGGAATGCGAGCCGACGCCTTCATCAGCAATAAACTTTGCTCTGGCGACGCCGCGAACACGCGCCGCCCGCGCGCCTCCTTCACCAAGTGTTCGTAATCTTCCTGCGGCTCAAACCCGAGCAGTGAAAGCTGGAAGCCATTCTGGCCCATGCCCGCCTTCGCGTGGCACGCGCCGGAGTTACAGCCCGCCTTCGTCAGCACCGGCACCACGTCGTTCACGAAACTCACCGCGCGCGGCAACTCGGCTGCGCCGGTCGCCCACGCGCACAGGCCGGCGCAGAGCAGCGCCGCCCACCGATGGGCGCGCGCTTGCGAAACTGGGTTGCGGATTGGGACCGGAGGCACGCAAATCAGAATGACTCCTTCGCCCGTTTCTTCAAACTCAAGCGCGCGCAGACCGGGTAATTACACGGCTCAAATGACTGCCGCGTGACGCTTGCATTCCTCCCGGCAGCGGACCAATGTCCCCGTCGCTTTCGACCCGGCGTGCTAAATGACGCCGCTATTTTCATGAGCCAACAGCCCGATACCGAACTCGATTTGGAACTGCAACTTCTCCCCGCGTGGGCGAAGCAGAACACCGACACCAACCGTTTCGCCAACTACCGTGGCGATGAGGAAGCCGGCGGTGGCGCGCGTCGCGGACGCGGCGACCGCCCCTTCGGCGACCGTCCGCCCCGGCGTGATGGACCCGGTGGCGGCCCTCGCCGCGATGGTCCCGGCGGTCCCCGTCCCGGTGGTGCGCGTCGCGATGGCCCCGGCGGTCCGCGACGTGATGGACCCGGCCGTGGTCCACGCGACCGGGATGACCGCCGCGACGAACCGCGCCGTGAGGCTCCCGCCCCGCTGCCGGACTTCGATGTGAACCTGTTGCCCGAGGACAAGGGCGTGGAAGGTCTCGCCCGCCAGATAAAACTCACGGGCCGCGCCTACCCCATCTTTGACATCGCGCATCTCATCCTCAAGAAGCCTGACCGCTTCACCATCACCTTCAGCGTGGTGAAAGTCGGAGAGACCGTCGCGCAGGCACTTTTCCTCTGCACGCTCGACGACACGCTCTGGCTCTCCGAAGCCGAGTTGACCGCGCACCTTCTCAGCCGCCACTTCAACACCTTCTACTCCACGGAGAAGATCGCGGGCGACGCCCCCAAGGGCACCTACACATTTGTCGCACAGTGCGGCATGAGCGGCATCGTCCTCGGTCCGCCCAACTACCACGACTACCAGACCAAGCTCCACAAGCTGCACACCGAGCGCTTCAGCCGGATGCCCTTCGACATGTTCAAGGCGCGGGTGCAAATCGTCCGCGACGAGGCCGTCGTGAAACAGTGGGTCGAGGAATCCAGCTTCAAGACCGAATTCACCGCGCTCAACATCCCCGAACCGCTCAAGTTCAACGTGCGCGCCGACGTCGAGGCCCACTTCAAGGCCACGCACCTGCCGAACCTCTTCAAGCCCGTCGCCTCCCACACGCTGCTGGGAGTCAACATCGGCCAGTCCTCGCCCGTCCTGCGCCGCATCTTCAACCTCGTCGTCGAGGATCAGGTGCGTTTCCCGCTGAAGCTGGTCAACACGCTCTGCACGCAGTTCAGCCGTCTCGGGCTGCAGTTCTTCAAGGTCAACAAGACCATCACGCACGTCAGCGTTGCGCGGCCGACCTATCTCGACATGGCGGCCACGCCCGTCTCGCCGAACCTGCGCCGCCTCATCGAGTGCATCGACGCCACGCCCAAATGCACGCGCCGGAAACTCATCGAGATTCTCGCCCCCGCGCCCTCGGTCATCACCATCCCGGTCCCCGTGGAAGGCCAACCCGCCGCCGTTCCCGCCGTGCCGGAGACGACGGCCGAGCAATCCGCCATCAACAGCGACCTGCACTGGCTCGTTCATCAAGGTCACGTCATCGAGTTCGCCAACGGTCTCATCGAGACCGCCAAGAAGCCGCTGGCCCGGCCTGCTCCGCTGCCCCGGCCCGAAGGCGCGCCGAGGCCCGAACGCGGCCCGCGTGCCGAGCGCCGCTACTTGCCCGTCTTCCTGGGCGTGCCGCTCCTCGTGGGCGCGTAGCTTCATTCTGACAATCACGACCCGGAGGCGCGAACCGCCTCCGGGTTTTTTGCTGCCCGACATGCGCATTTCGATGCCATCCCCAGCGGGTTTCCCCTCGCAGAGCGTCCGCCGGCATTGACACGAGGGAAGCCACGTTGATAGGTTTTCCCACGCATTGCTCCGGTTATGGCTACGCTTCTCAACCAACCAGTGCTCGTCTTGAACCGTCTGTGGCAGGCAGTGAACATCTGCACCGCGCGGCGGGCGCTCTCCCTTCTCTTTCAAGGCCACGCACAAGTCGTGCTCGGCGATCAGGACGGCGCGTTTCAGACGTATGACTTTTCCTCGTGGGCAGACTTCTCGCGCCGCGAGCCGCACCCTGAATCCGTGCACGGCATCTCCTATCGGCTCCGCGTGCCGCGTGTCATCATGCTCGCGGTCTTCGACCGCCTGCCGCGCAAGGAAGTGAAGTTCACGCGGCACAACATCTTCGAGCGCGACAAGAACACCTGCCAATACTGCGGCCAGACGCTCGACCGGAAGGATTTGAACCTCGACCACGTCATCCCGCGCGATCGTGGCGGCCCGACGACGTGGGAAAACATCGTGTGCTCCTGCGTGCCCTGCAACACGCGCAAGAGCAACCACTCGCCGGCCGAGTGCGGGATGCACCTCATCCGCAAGCCCAAGAAGCCCAAGTGGCGGCCCTTCGTGCAGGTCACCTTCGGCGTGGAATACCACGACAGTTGGAAGCACTTCCTCGACCTCGCCTACTGGAACGTGGAGTTGGGGGATTGAGCGAGCACGGGCAGAGGGATGGGGTGAGGAAGAAAAGCACCTGCGGTCGGTTGCTTTCGCGCGGTGAGGTCGGGAGCGAATCCACCCCAGTCGGTTTTCTTTGCAGCCCCGCGTCTTTGCGTCTTTGCGTTAGAATTTAACTGCCCGCATTCCCCGCGAATTCCTTGTCACCCACCGCGTCGGCTTAGGACAACAACTCCAGCCATGCTCAAGATTTTCGGCCCACCTGATCGCCATCGCCAGTTCTGCGATGGCGTGTCGCGGCGCAACTTCCTCAAAATTGGCGGCCTCGGTGCCGCGGGCCTCTCGCTGCCGCACTTGCTCGCGCTCGAGGCGCAGGCGGGCATTCGCAACTCCCACAAGTCGGTCATCCTCATCTACCTCGTCGGTGGGCCGCCGCATCAGGACATGTTCGACTTGAAGCCCGACGCGCCCCGCGATGTCGCCGGGCCGCACCGGCCCATCGGCACGAATGTGGACGGCATCGAGATCTGCGAGCTGTTCCCGCGCATGGCGAAGATGATGGATAAGTTCGCGCTCATCCGCTCGCTCGTCGGTGCGCAGAACGACCACGACGCCTTCCAATGCTACACCGGCCACAGCCGCACCGAGATGGCTCCGGCGGGCGGTTGGGCGCCGTTCGGCAGCATCGTGAGCAAGGTCCAAGGCCCGGTGAACGCCGCGACCCCTCCGTTCATGAGCATGTGCTACGAATGCACGCACGGCCCTTACAACGAACCCGGCTCCGGCATGGTCAACGTGGCGCACTCCGGCTTCCGTCCGGTCGGCCCAAGCCGCGGGGACCTCAAGCTGCAAGGCATCACCTACGACCGGCTCGCGGACCGCACGCGCTTGCAGGCGAGCGTGGATCAATTCCGACGCGACGTGGACGCGAGCGGCCAGATGCAGGGGCTGGACTCCTTCACGCAACAGGCGATGGGCGTGCTCACGTCGTCGAAGCTCGCCGAGGCACTGGATTTGTCGAAGGAAGACCCGCGCATCGTCGCCCGCTACGGCCGGGGCGATGAGGTGAAGCGCATTGACGACAACGGCGCACCGCGCGTCCCGCAGAGTTTCCTCGCCGCGCGTCGCCTCGTCGAAGCCGGCGCGCGCGTGGTGACGGTGAACTACAGCAAGTGGGACTGGCACGGCGGTAAGGGCAACGACATCTTCACCCGCGAGCGCGAGGACTTCCCGATCTTGGATCAGGCCATCACCGCGCTCGTCGAAGACCTGCACCAGCGCGGGATGGACAAGGACACGACGGTCTTGGTCTGGGGTGAGTTCGGCCGCACGCCGCGCATCAACGCGCAAGTAGGCCGCGACCACTGGCC
>CAMBZO010000191.1 GCA_945872195.1 Akkermansia muciniphila
GGGGACAACTCCACGGGCACGCCCAGCGCCTCCAGCACGTCCGCGCTGCCGGACTGCGAGGTGATGGCGCGGTTGCCGTGCTTGGCCACGGTGACGCCTGCGGCCGCGCAGACGAGCGCGACGGTGGTGGAGATGTTGAAGGTGTTCAGCCGGTCGCCACCCGTGCCGCACACGTCGAGGATTTCGCGGGCGCGCGTCTCCGCATCCAGCGGCACGGGCACCGAGCGGTCGCGCAACTCGCGGGCGAACGCGGCGATTTCCTCCGTGGTCTCGCCCTTCGTCGCCAGCGCGGTGAGGAAGGCAGCCTTGACCTCGGGCGTGACGGACTCGTCCACGAGCGCGGCGACGGCGGCGGTCACCTGCTGCGGCCCCAGCGCGACGCCGCCCTCAAGCTGGCGGGTGAAGTTGTTGAGCACGGCGCAAGTGTAGGGAGAAGAGCGGGTGTTCAAAGTCCAAACTCCCGGGGCAGGGATTGAAGCAGTGCGCCTCGGCACCCGTGGCTCATGTGCGCGAAACAAGCCACCGGGTTGGCCTTGACTTCATTCGTGGTTATCCGTGTCCATCCCTGTGTTAAACGAACCCTATGAAACACCTCCTCACCCCCCTGCTCTGCCTCGCGCTCGTCGGCCCGCTCCTCGCCGCCGAGAAGGCTCCCTCGCCCGATGACCAATACAAAAAGCTCACGCCTGACTCCGAGGAGCAGCCCGGCGTGCCCAAGGGCGTCGTCACCGAGCACGAGTGGAACGACAGCAAGATTTTCCCCGGCACGGTGCGGAAGTATTCCATCTACGTCCCGAAGCAATACGACGGCAAGACGCCCGCCGCCGTCTTCGTCTGCCAGGATGGGATGCTCTACAAGGCCTCGACCGTCTTCGACAATCTCATCCACAAGAAGGAAATGCCCGTGACCATCGGCATCTTCATCCGGCCCGGCACCAAGCCGCTCAAGCCCGGCGAGGTCGCGCCGAAGCGTCCCGATGGCCGGCCCGCGCCCGCCTCGAACCGCAGCTTCGAATACGACAGCTTGGGTGAGCAATACTCGCGCTTCCTGCTGGAGGAGATTCTCCCCGAAGTCGCCAAGAAATTTAACCTCACCAAAGACCCCGAGCAGCGCTGCATCGCCGGCAGCAGCAGCGGCGGCATCTGCGCGTGGACGGTCTGCTGGGAACGGCCCAACGAGTTCCGCAAGTGCTTCACCACCGTGGGCAGCTTCACGAACATCCGCGGCGGCAACAAGTATCCCGAACTGGTCCGCGACGCGGCGAAGAAGCCCATCCGTATCTTCCAGCAGGACGGCTCCAACGACATCGTGAACGCGGCGGGCTCGTGGCCGGAGGCGAACAAGGCGATGGCCGCCGCGCTCAAGGAAAAGGGCTACGACCACAAGTTCGTCTTCGGCGAGGGCGTCCACAGCGGCAACCACGGCACGCAGCTCTTCCCCGACGCGATGCGCTGGATGTGGCGCGACTCGAAAAAATGAGCGGCGCGCGCCTCAGCTTTGCAATCCTGTTCGCTTGGCTTCTGGCCGGGCTGAACTGCGCTCTCCCCGCCGCCGAGCTGCGACCCAACGTCATCATCATCCTCGCCGACGACTTGGGCTACGGCGACCTGGGCTGTTACGGCCACGCGAAGTTCAAGACGCCGAACCTCGACCGCATGGCCGCCGAGGGCGCGCGCCTGACGCAGTTCAACACACCCGCGCCGTTCTGCGCCCCGACCCGCGCCTCGCTGATGACGGGCCGCTATCCCTTCCGCTGCGGCATGATGGCAAACCCCGCCCCGGACGGCGGACTGATCGCGGACGCGCTCGCGCTGCCCGGTTCGGAAATCACCCTCGCGCAACTCTTCAAGCAGGCGGGCTACGCCACCGGCATGGTCGGCAAGTGGCACCTCGGCCACAAACGATCCGAGCAGATGCCCACCGGTCGCGGCTTCGACGAGTATCTCGGCATCCTTTACAGCAACGACATGAGGCCGGTGCAACTCATGGACGGCAACCAGCCGCCGGAGTATCCGCTCGTGCAGGCCAACCTCACGCGCCGCTACACCGAGCGCGCCGTGAACTTCATCGAGCGGAACAAGGCCAAACCGTTCTTCCTCTACTTCGCCGAAACCATGCCGCACAAGCCGCTGGCCACGACGGAGAAGTTTTACAAGCAGAGCGGTGCGGGCCTTTACGGTGACGTGCTCTCTGACCTCGACACGAGCGTCGGCGAAGTTCTCGCGAAAGTGAAAGCCCTCGGCCTCGACGAACGCACACTCATCCTGTTCAGCAGCGACAATGGCCCCTGGTTTGGCGGCAGCACGGGCGGCTTGCGCGGGATGAAGGGCAGCTCCTACGAGGGTGGCTACCGCGTGCCGTGCCTCGCGCGCTGGCCCGGCAAGATTCCCGCCGGCCACGTGAGCCACGCGCCCGGCGTGATGATGGACCTCTTTGCCACCGCGCTGAAGGCCGCGAGCATCGCGCCGCCCGCAGACCGCGTGATTGACGGGCGCGACATTCTCCCGCTGTTCACCTCCGCCGCGCCCAGCCCGCACGCGGCCATCTTCGGCCACCAAGGGCTGCTGCTCGCGACCGCCCGCGATGCCCGGTGGAAACTCCACGTCCGCGCCCCGCGCGACGGCATGGCCGTCCTGCACAAGCCCGGCGAGCGGTGGATTGACCCGCGCGGCCCCGACGGCGTGACCATCCTCGCTCCCTACGAGCAATACCAACCCAGCGACCATCCCGGCCTGCGCACCGGCGACGCCTCGCAGCCCCTGCAGCTCTTCGACCTCCAGACCGACCCCGGCGAGCAGAAGGACGTGGCCGCCCAGCACCCCGAAATCGTCGCCCGGCTCAAGCAGCTCTACGACGAAGCCAACCGGCTCGTCCCCGTCCCGCCGGAGCCAGCCCCGAAGGCCAAGGCCAAGCCAGCGAAGTAGGCGGAATGAAGTCGAGGCTTGGCAGCGCCGGGGGCTTTTCCCTAGCATCCCACTGTGCTCTCCTTTCTGCGATTCTTCGGTGTGACGGTGGCGGCGGTCTGGTTTGGATCCACTGTCTTTTTCACCTTCTTCGCCGGACCGGCCTTCTTCACAGACGAGATGAAGAAGCTTGCTCCTCCGCCCTACAACGGAGCCATCGCCGAGCTGGTGCTGAGCCGCTACTTCATCCTGCACTACATCTGTGGCTTCCTCGCGCTGGCACATCTCGGGGCGGACTGGATGTATTCCGGCAAGATCCCCACGCGCGTGACGGTCTGGCTGGTGGGCGGCGTCCTCGGCCTGAGTCTCCTCGGCGGTCTCTGGCTCCAGCCCAAGCTCCACCAACTCCAGCATGTGAAATACGCCGACCACTATCGCCTCACGGCCACCGCGCAGCAGCGCGAGGCGGCGGCGAAGGATTTCGGCATGTGGCACGGCGTCTCGCAGACCATGAACGGCCTGGTGTTTCTGTCCCTGTGGCTCTACCTCGCGCGGGTGATCCAGCCCGGCGATCCCGCGCGGTTTGTCTCGCCGATCAACAAGTTCGGCCTCGATCGAAGGACGTAGCCTTGGCTGTGGATTTGGCTGGGCTCAAACGAATCCAACTCCTGATGTCGCAAACTTTGCGCGAAGTTGAGCACCTCACGCGTTGAAATCCTGACCTGAACTCGCCCATGAAATCCGCCCTCACCATCTCACTCGTCCCCGAAGTTCGCGGTGGCCCGTTCGTGTATTGGGACGACCTCGCCGCCGGGTTCGCCGCCGCCGCGCGGCACGGTTTCGATGCGGTTGAGATTTTCCCGCCGCTCGCGAATGCCGTGTCCATCGGAGTGGCGCGCGAGCTGATGGAGAAGCATTCGCTCAAGGTCGCCGCCGTCGGCACCGGCGCGGGTTGGGTGAAGCACAAGCTGCGCCTGACCGATCCCGATCCCGCCATCCGCGCGAAGGCCCGCGAGTTCATCTACGGTATCATCAACCTCGCCGGCTACCTCGGCGCGCCCGCCATCATCGGCTCCATGCAAGGCCGCTGGGACGGGGCCGTCTCTCGCGACCAGGCACTCGCGTGGCTGGCGGAGGAGTTGAAGGCGCTCGCTGAACGCGCCGCCGCGCACAATCAGGTGCTGCTCTACGAGCCGTTGAACCGCTACGAGACGAACCTGATCAATCGCAATGCCGACGCCGCCGCGTTCCTTGATGCGCACAAGCTCACCAACGTTCGCCTGCTCTGCGACCTCTATCACATGAACATCGAGGAGGCTGACCTCGCCGCGTCGTTGCGCGCCGTCGGCCCACGCCTCGGGCACGTCCATTTCGCCGACTCGAATCGCCACGCCATCGGCTTCGGGCACACGGACGCGGTGCCCATCGTCGCCGCGCTGCGCGACATCGGCTACACCGGCTACCTCTCTGCTGAGATTCTCCCGTTGCCCGATTCGGACACGGCGGCGGCGAAGACAATGGAGAGTTTCCGCCGGCTCGTTTAGTCCGCCTGCCACTCCTCGCGCGGCCGTTTCATGAATCGCCGTCTTGCTCCACGCGTAAGGGAACCCATGCGCGATGAAAAAGCGCTAGAGGGCTAAGTGAAGTCCAAGACCGCGCGGAGGCAGGAGCAGGATATGCCCCACAAACCTTCACATCACAAACACGCTCACACTCAACGGCGGAAGGGTGAATCCAGCGGAGAACGGCTGGCCGTGCATCTCGATTTCTTCCGCGTTCACGCCGCCAAGATTACCTTGGTTGCTGCCGCCGTAGAGCGCGGCGTCACTGTTCAACACCTCGCGCCAGTAGCCGCCGTGCGGCAGGCCGATGCGGTAGTTCGTGCGCAGCTCCGAGGTGAGGTGCAGCACGACGAGGAGTTGCTGGCCGCCGTCCTGCGTGCGCCGCAGGAAGGAGAAGACGCTATGCTGGCTATCGGAACAGTCCACCCACTGGAAGCCTTCGAGTTCGTAATCAGCCTCCCACAGCGCGGGGTGGCTGCGGTAGAGCTGGTTGAGGTCGGCTAGGAAGCGTTGCGCGCAAGCGTGCTGCGGGTTGGCTTCGAGCAGCCACCAGTCGAGCGCGCGGTTCTCGCCCCACTCCTGGCCTTGGCCAAACTCGCCGCCCATGAAGAGCAAGTTCTTGCCGGGGAAAAGCCATTGGTAGCCGAGCAGAGCGCGGAGGTTCGCGAACTTCTGCCAGTCGTCGCCGGGCATCTTGCCGAGCAGCGAGCACTTGCCGTGGACGACCTCGTCGTGCGAGAGCGGCAGGATGAAGTTCTCGTTGTGATGGTAGAGCATCGCGAACGTGAGGTCGTGCTGGTGGTGCTGGCGATAGAGGGGGTTGCGGCTGAAGTAGCGCAACGTGTCGTGCATCCAGCCCATGTTCCACTTGAAGGTGAACCCCAGCCCACCGAGATACGGCGGGCGCGTGACCAGCGGCCACGCGGTGCTTTCCTCGGCAATCGTCAGGACGCCGGGCGTCTCGGTGTGGACGAGGTGGTTGAACTCGCGCAGGAACTCGATGGCCTCCAGGTTTTCGCGCCCGCCGTATTTATTCGGCACCCACTCGGCGGCTTTGCGCGAGTAGTCGAGGTAGAGCATCGAGGCGACGGCGTCCACGCGCAGGCCATCGATGTGGAAGCGTTCGCACCAGAAGAGCGCGTTCGCGGTCAGGAAGTTGCGGACCTCGTGGCGGCCGAAGTTGAAGATGAGCGTGCCCCAGTCCTGATGCGCGCCCTGGCGCGGGTC
>CAMBZO010000192.1 GCA_945872195.1 Akkermansia muciniphila
CGTATTGCGGCGTGGGTTTCTTCGCGCTGGAGCTGGCGGACTTGGTGGAATCCTTCGTCGGCGTGGAATACGACGGCCTCGCCATCAAGGCCGCGAAGGCCAACATGGCGCAGCGCGGCGTGACGAACGGGCAGTTCGTCAGCGGTCCGGCGGAGGATTATCTCGGCGGCCTGCTCGCGCGGCATCCCGGTGTGCCGACGACGTTGGTGATTGATCCGCCGCGCACGGGCGTCCCGCCGGACGCATTGCAACGCATCCGCCGCGCGCGACCGCATCAGGTCATTTACGTCTCGTGCCACCCGGCGACGCTCGCGCGCGACTTGCAAATCCTCTGCGCCGACGGTGCCTACACGCTGGCGAAGGTGACGCCGCACGACATGTTCCCGCAGACCCAGCACGTCGAGTGCGTGGCGGACCTGCGGGCGGGACAGGAAGCCGTGGGGCGGGTGAATTAAGGCCACTCCTATCTTCCGCCGCCGCGTTTGAACCTCGGCGAAGGAGGATTTGGAATTGCATCAAGCAGGGCTGCGCCTAACTTCCACCGCCACGAATGGATGCTATGAAAGCAATGTCCCCCAGCGCCCCGCGTGCAAGCCGGTCCGCCTTCACCCTCATCGAACTCCTCGTCGTCATCGCCATCATCGCGATCTTGGCGGGGATGTTGTTGCCAGCGCTCGCCAAAGCCAAAGGCAAGGCCCATCAGACATCGTGTCTCAACAACATCAAACAAGTTGGCCTCGCCTTGAATCTCTACGCGGACAACAGCGACGACAAGACACCTGCAGGAAACGACGGCGTCCTCAATTTCGTCACCTCAGGCACCCCTAACTATCTGGGTTCTTTGGTGCCTTACCTTGGGGCGACTCAAGGCGTCGCCAAGCTGTTCACCTGCCCGTCCTCGCCACCGATCGACCCGCAGGGCGGACCAGTTTTGGAAACCACCTCTCCAAACGTCACGAGCTACCTCGGCAATGCAGTGGTCATGGGCTACCTAACCGCCGGTGTCGTGACGGACCGACGCATCTCTCGCATCACCAATCCTTCGGCCATCGTTTACTTGCAGGAACTCTACAACCGCCGCGACATCGCCTTCCTCCGACCCTTCCGTCAGGGAGCCAACCAATATCGATACTGGCATTTCCGTTTCCAGCCGGCTCCGGCTTTGAACTGGCTACAACTCCCGGAGAACTACACCGTCCTCCACAACAAAGGGGGCAACCTCCTTTTCGTGGACGGCCACGCCGAATATCGCAAAGGCGAAACCATGACCTCCGCCGACTTCGGCATGGTCACCGCCGCCGGCGCGATTCATCGGTGGGCCGATGACCCTGCCAACGCCACCGTTTACGTTTCCACCCTGGGAGATTGAAATAGCCATGCTTCGTTCTGCCACCGCTCTCATTCTTTTCCTGGGCCTCCTCGCATCCTCTGGGTGCCGAAAACGGTCTCAACCTCAAGCCCTCCCGCCTCCACCCGAGGCCGCCGTTGAATCCTCAGCCGCAGCTCCGACGGCAGCACCCAACTCAGCCAATCCTGCCCCGCCTTCGACCCTGCCAATGGCGTTTCCCGGCGCGGGCGAACAATCCCCTGTCAACTCCCCACTCACCGGCGCCGTCGCCCGCTTCCACGACAAGTTCCGCCGCTTCCCCCGCGACTGGAACGAGCTGGTCACCACCGGCTTCATCGTGGCGATCCCGCAGCCCGCTCCCGGCAAACGCTTCATGATAGACCCGGCCACCCGCATCGTCGTCGAGTTGCCCAGCAAGTGACTGCGCGGTGGAACTACGTCCTGCTCCGTCCGCGAACTGTAGTCGGCCTCGAGTTGTGGCCCGACTAATTACTAATCACTTTCCCCATGCGCGCGCTCACACGCCGCCACCGTCCTTATCGAGGCCGAATCCTTCGCCACCCCCGGCGGCTGGGTGCTCGACACCCAGTTCATCGAGACGCTGGGGTCGCCCTACCTCAACCCGTCGCTCCAGCCCTACGTCGCCACCAGCTACCGCTACCGGGGCGCGAAGGAAGACGGCGCGGCGCGCTACGAGTTCAAGGTGGAAAAGGCCGGCGACTACGAAGTCCGCGTCAGCTACAGCCCGCACGAGAACCGCGCCACCAACACCCGCGTCCTCATCGAGAGCGCCGACGGCGTGAAGGAAGTCACCATCAACCAGCGTACCAAGCCCCCGCTCCCGCAGAACTTCATCAGCCTTGGCGTGTTCAAGTTCGGCCCCGGCAAACCCGGCGTCGTCACGATTGGCGGCAAGCCCGCCGACGGCAACGTCCACGCCGACGCCGTGCAGTTGCTGCCGAAGTGAAGCGAGGCGGCAGGTTCAGGGCGGGAGAGCAAGACTAGGATCAGGATTACGAGCAGGAGAGACCGCCCCCACGACCCCATCCGCCAGACCCTACCCCCTACTTCGCCCCCGCACCCGTCAGCACGACCGGGATCGTCTTCAGCAGGATTTTCACGTCCAGCCACAGCGACCAGTTATCAATGTATTCCAAGTCCAGCCGCACCCATTCCTTGAAACTCTTCACGTCGTTGCGCCCGCTGATTTGCCACAGACACGTCAGCCCCGGCTTCACGCTCAGGCGACGCCGATGTGCCGGGTCGTTGATGCGGCGAATCTCATCCACCGGCAGCGGGCGCGGCCCGACCAAGCTCATCTCGAAGCGCAGCACGTTCCAAAGCTGCGGCAGCTCATCAATGCTCCACTTGCGCAGGAACCGCCCCGGAGCCGTCACGCGCGGGTCGTTCGTTACCTTGAAGACCGGGCCGTCCATCTCGTTGAAGGCCGCCAGTTCGGCCTGCAACTGCTCCGCGTCCGACACCATCGTGCGGAACTTTAACATCGTGAAGGGACGTCCGTTCAACCCGCTGCGCTGCTGCCGGAAGAGCACTGGCCCCGACGAGGTCAGCTTCACCGCGAGTGCCGCGAACAGCAGCAACGGCGACACGAAGACCAGCAGCGCGAGCGCGCCGGCGAAGTCCAGCAACTGCTTCCCCACGCCCTGCCAGCTCGCCTCCGGCGCGGAGCGGAACACCACCGTGGGCCGCCCGAGGAAGTCGTCCACGCTCGTCTGCGAGATGCGGGTCTTGAAGAAATCCGCCAGCAGCCACACCTCCACGCCCTCCAGCTCGCACAGCTCGATGACCTTCTCCACCTGCTCGAAGTAGGTGTGCCGCGCGCTGAGAATGACGCCGTTGGCCGACCGCTCATGCAGCAGTTCGATGAGGCGGGCCGAGGAAGTCTGATTCAAGTCCAGTTGCGCCAGCACCTCCACCGCGCCCTTGGCCTTTGCCTCCAAGTCCCGCGCCAGCTCCGCCGTGTCCGCGGGCGTGCCGATGAGCACCAACCGCCGCCGCATCTGCTCCTGACCGAGCTTCGAGAGCAGCCAGCGCCGCTGCAATTCCTCCTTCGCCATCACCAGCGCAAAGCTGAAACCGCCGAAGAGGAAGATGACCGAGCGCGCCAGTTCCTGCTTGCGGAGGAATAGCACCGTCACCACGCCAAACATCGCGATGGTCACCGCGTGCGAGAGCACCCAAGCCGTCTCCCGCCGCGAGAAGAGCAACGGGCGATTGTAGAAACCCAGCGCCCGTAACAGCAGCATCGCCGCCGGGATGATCAGCAGATAAAGCCAAACGTATTCCTCGAACGGCTGGATGTCCGGCAACGCCGGCGTGAGCGAGATCACGACTTGACGCGCCAAGTGCGCGAGCCAGAACGCAACGCCGAACAGCGCGGCATCCAGCCCCTGCTGGATCATCGCCCGAATTTGTCGTTGTCGCCTGAGCATATCTCGATCCTGTTCTTATCGCGCCCCGCCGCTGCCCGGCAACCCCAGCTTCGCCTCCGCACGCCACGCGAGTAGCCGCTGCCCCGCCGCCACACCCAGCAAGGCGTGCGTGAATTCCGTAATGTGCCGCTGGCCGTGCGCTACATGAAGTCCCGCGATTCCCGCATACGCTTGCAACAACGGCTCGTAATCTAGCACGCCGTCGCAATGCTGCTGCGCCGCCGCGCGGGCCGCCGGGTTCAACGAGGCGCGAGCCACCACCCGCTCATCCGTCTGCGGCAGGTCGAGCACGAGCGACTTGATCCCCTGTGACCGGCAGTAGCTTCCGAACCGCGCCAACAGCGCCGCCGTCAGCTGAGTCTCGTGCTCATCCGCCGCCCGCGTGGCGACGGCACTCTCCACCGGAATCGCCGCGCGCGCGCTGGCCGCCAGCCGAGCTTTCTGGTGCTCCCACACAAGATTGAACACATGAGCATAGGCATAGGAATGTTCGCCGAGCCACCTGGCTCCCGGGACGGAGTAGAGCTTGTCCTGCAAGCTCACGCCGGGCAGGTGCTCGCGTTTGACCACCTTGAGCGAACCGTCGGCTTCGAGCTGGAAAAGACCCGCCTTGAGATTGTCCTCGTAGTCGTTGGCGAAGAAGCCCAGCACGACCGCGTCGGGTTGCCACTTCACTCCCTCGCTCTCCAGGTATGCCACCTGCTCCGCCGTGCCGAAGCCCGACACACCCGCGTTGATGACCTCCGCGCGCAGGCCGTGCGCGATGAGAAAGCGCTCCAGCACCGCCGCAAAAGTGTGCTCCTGCCGCACCTCGTAGCCCTGCGTGTGCGAATCCCCGAGACAGAGCACGCGAAAGACGCCCGACGGCTTCGGACGGGCAAACTCGCGGTCGTTGCGCAAGCCCGTGCTGTTGATGCGAAACTCCCACTCGCCATCGCTGCTGCGATGGTGAAACCGCTCGCCCGGACGCAGCTTCCGCAGTTTGAACTCCCCGTAATCCGCACCTGTGTGGTATCGCGGGAACAGCACAATCCGGTCGCCCAAGGCCAGTTGCACGCCGACCTCCACGATCAGCGTCGCCAGTAGACACGCCCCCGTGAGCAGCGCCACCTGCGCGCCCCGCCACCGCCGTTTCTCCGGCTGCGACCGCGCGGACAAAACCGCTTCCGCCGTTGTTGGCTTCTCACCTGACATTCGTCATACCCTCTCACGATCACGCTTCACGGTAAATACGGCTTTTCCCCGCCAGCCTCGTAGCCGTGTAAGGAGGCGGAATCACCCTTTCAACTTTCAGCTCTCAACCGCTCCTTCCGCCTCCTCACATCGGCGGCTACCGCTCACGAGAACGTCACGCTCGGAAACTTCTTCTGCACTGCCGCTTTTTGCTTGGGCCACTCGTGCGCCTTCCAATGCGGCCAGTCGCAGGTGCTCGTCAGGCGCTTGCCGTCGGGCGTGCAGAGCCAGAGCTTTACCGGCACCGCGCCTTCGCAGACGAGCGGGTGAAACTCCAGCTTGAAGCACTCCTGCAACTTCACCTGCGCTTCCGGGGCCATCGCCGTGCGCCCGCCGCCCTCCGCCTCCTCGGAGTAAGTCAGCTTCACCGGCTTGCCCGTCGGCCACGGGAGCTGCATCGGCGTCAGCTCCGCAAGCCAGCCCACTTGCTCAGGTGCGAGATGCGCCTCGAACCCCGGCTTCAGCGGCACCGCCTGCGCCTCCTTCTGCAAGGCCAGCCCGCGAAACGCCCGCGCCAAGGCCGCCGTCGTGTGCGCTTCATCGAACGGCTGGTATTCCAAATCCGGCAGCGCCTCCGCCACCAAGTTCACGCGCGCGATAAACTGCTTCACCTCATGGCTCAGGTTC
>CAMBZO010000193.1 GCA_945872195.1 Akkermansia muciniphila
GGAAATCTGACTGTCTCAAACGAAAAAGACCGGCCTGCTCGCGCAGGCCGGCCTGTTGAATTTCAGTCCGTGACGGACCGAGGGCTGGATTACATATCCATGCCGCCGGGACCGTGGTGATCGCCGCCAGCAGCCGGCTTGTCCTTCTCGGGCATGTCGGTGATGAGGCACTCGGTGGTGAGCAGAAGCCCAGCGATGGAGCTGGCGTTCTGGAGCGCGGCGCGGGTGACCTTCTTGGGGTCCACGACGCCGGCCTTCACGAGGTCTTCATACTCGCCAGTCGCGGCGTTGAAACCTTCGTTGCCCTTGCGCTTCTTGATCTCCTGCACGATGACGGAGCCTTCGTAGCCGCCGTTGTTGGCGAGCCACTTGGCCGGCCACTCGATGGCGCGCTTGACGATCTCGACGCCGAGCTGTTCGTCGGTGTTGGCGCCCTTGACGGCGTCAATCGCGGCGAGGCAGCGGATGAGGGCGACGCCACCACCGGGGACGATGCCTTCTTCCACGGCTGCGCGGGTCGCGTGCAGCGCGTCTTCGACGCGGGCCTTCTTCTCCTTCATCTCAGTCTCGGTGGCGGCACCGACGTTGATGACGGCGACGCCGCCGGCGAGCTTGGCGAGGCGCTCTTGGAGCTTCTCACGATCGTAGTCGCTGGTGGTCTCGTCGATCTGGCGGCGGATCTGGTTCACGCGGCCCTGGATCTCGGAGGACTTGCCAGCGCCTTCGACGATGGTGGTGTTCTCCTTGTCCACGACAATGGTCTTGGCGCGGCCGAGGTCGCTGAGTTCGAGACCCTCGAGCTTGATGCCGAGGTCTTCGCTGATGAACTTGCCACCGGTGAGGATGGCGATGTCTTCGCACATGGCTTTGCGGCGGTCACCGAAGCCGGGGGCCTTGACGGCCACGACGTTCAGGATGCCACGGAGCTTGTTGACGACGAGGGTCGCGAGGGCTTCGCCTTCGACTTCTTCGGCGATGATGAGCATGGGCTTGCCGGCCTTGGCGACCTTCTCGAGGATCGGGAGCAGGTCCTTGAGGGAGCTGATCTTCTTCTCGAAGTTGAGGACGTAGGCGTCTTCGAGCTTGGCTTCCATGGTGTCCGCGTTGGTCACCATGTAGGGGCTGAGGTAGCCCTTGTCGAACTGCATGCCTTCGACGACGTCGAGGGTGGTCTCAATGGACTTGGCCTCTTCCACCGTGATGGTGCCGTCCTTGCCGACCTTGTCCATCGCGTCGGCGATAATCTCGCCGATCGTCGCGTCCCAGTTGGCGGAGACGGTCGCGACCTGCTTGATCTCTTCCTTGTCCTTGACCTTCTTGGCGATCTTGTCGAGGTGGCCGACTGCGGCGTCCACGGCCTTCTGAATGCCGCGCTGGATGCCGATCGGGTTCGCACCCGAGGTCACGTGCTTGAGGCCTTCGCGGAAGATGGCTTCAGCGAGGACCGTGGCCGTGGTGGTGCCATCACCAGCGGAGTCGCTGGTCTTGCTGGCAACTTCGCGGACCATCTGAGCGCCCATGTTTTCATAGGGGTCAGCGAGTTCGATCTCCTTGGCGACAGTGACACCGTCCTTGGTCACGGTCGGGGAGCCGAATTTTTTGTCGATCACGACGTTGCGGCCTTTGGGGCCGAGGGTCGCGGCGACGGCTCGCGCGAGCTTGGAGACGCCCCGAAGGAGGGTCTGACGCGCGGCTTCATCGAACAGGAGTTGTTTTGCTGCCATAGTAGTTTCTAGTTTCTGGGTTAATGGTTTGAGCCGGGATTACTTGACCACAGCGAGGATGTCATCGCTGCTGAGAATCTTGTATTCCTTGCCGTCGATCTTGATTTCCGTGCCGCCGTATTTGCTCACGAGCACGCGGTCGCCGACCGCGACTTCGAAGGCAACCTTCTTGCCGTCGTCATCGGTCTTGCCGGTGCCGAGGGCGCGAACGATGGCCTCTTGCGGTTTCTCTTTGGCGGTATCGGGGATGATGATGCCGCCCTTTTTGGTTTCTTTTTCCTCAGCCGCTTCCACGAGGACGCGGTCACCGAGGGGTTTCACGTTTAGTGCCATAGTTTGTGTCTTTGTTTTGTGTTGTTTAACCGACTGCGAATTAACCCCCGCAGCACTCGCGGCGGGGAAAATGTTGAGTAATGAGTGTTCGGTCGCTGAAGGCCGGGCGGGCTACTTCTTCTTCTCTTCCACGACTTCGGCGTCAATGACCGGGCCTTGGTCTTTGTCTTCGGCCTTGGCTTCGCCGCCCGGCGCGGGGTCGGCGGCCTTGCTGGACTGTGCTTTCTCAGCCGCAGCCTTGTAAAGCTGCTCGGACGCGGCTTGCACGGCTTCATTAAGTCCGTCGCGGGAAGTGCGAACCTTCTCCGGGTCGGATCCGGCCAGTGCTTCGCGGGCTTGTTTCAAGGCATCCTCAATCTTGGACTTGGTGGGGCTGTCGAGCTTGTCACCGTTTTCCTTCAAGAGCTTGTCGGTGCGATAGACGAGCGCGTCGGCTTCGTTGCGCGCCTCGATTTCCTCGCGCTGGGCCTTGTCTTCATCAGCGTGGGCCTCGGCGTCCTTGCGCATCCGCTCGATCTCCTCCTTCGAGAGGCCGCTGCCGGAGGTGATGGTGATCTTCTGCTCCTTGCCGGTGCCTAGATCCTTCGCGGTGACGTGCTGGATGCCGTTGACATCAATGTCGAAGGTCACCTCGATCTGCGGCACGCCGCGCGGCGCGGGCGGGATGTCGGTGAGGTGAAACTTGCCGATGGTCTTGTTATCGCGGGTGAGCTGGCGCTCGCCCTGGAGCACGTGAATCTCGACGCCGGGCTGGCTGTCGCTCGCGGTGGAGAAGATTTCCGACTTGCGCGTCGGGATCGTGGTGTTGCGCTCGATGAGCCGGGTGAACACACCACCGAGGGTCTCAATGCCCAGCGAGAGCGGTGTCACGTCCAGCAGGAGCACGTCCTTCACCTCGCCCTTGAGCACGCCGCCCTGAATGCCGGCGCCGATGGCGACGACTTCATCCGGGTTCACGCCTTGATGCGGGGGCTTGTTGACCAGCGCGCGGGCGGTCTCGACCACGCGAGGCATGCGGGTCATGCCGCCGACGAGCACGAGCTCGTCAATCTTATCCACGCTGATACCGGCGTCAGTGAGGCAGCTCTTCACCGGCGCGAGCGTGCGCTCGAAAAGCTCGTCGCAGAGTTGCTCCATCTTGGCGCGGGTGAGCTTGGAGGAAATGTGCTTCGGCCCGCTGGCGTCCGCGGTCACGAAGGGCAGGTTGATGTCGTAAACCTGCGAGCTGGAGAGCGCGATCTTCGCCTTCTCGGCCTCTTCCTTAATGCGCTGGAGCGCGTCCGGCTGCTTGCGGAGATCAATCCCCGAGTCCTTTTTGAACTCGTCGAGAATCCAATCCATGATGCGGTTGTCCCAGTCGTCGCCGCCGAGGTGTGTGTCGCCATTCGTCGCCTTCACCTCGAAGACGCCGTCGCCGATCTCCAGCACGCTGATGTCGAATGTGCCGCCGCCGAGGTCATACACCGCGATGTTCTCGTCCTTCTTCTTATCGAGGCCGTAGGCGAGCGCGGCCGCGGTCGGCTCGTTGATGATGCGCAGCACTTCGAGGCCGGCGATGCGGCCGGCGTCCTTCGTGGCTTGGCGCTGCGAGTCGTTGAAGTAGGCGGGCACCGTGATGACCGCCTGCGTGATGGTCTCGCCCAAGCGCGTCTCGGCATCGGACTTGAGCTTGGCGAGGATCATCGCGGAAATCTCTGGCGGGCTGAACTGCTGCGGCTTGCCGTCCACTTCGACTTCCACAGCGGCATCGCCGTTGGCCGCGCGCACGACCTTGTAAGGCACGCGCTTCAGCTCTTCCTGCACCTCGGTGAACTTGCGGCCCATGAAGCGCTTGACCGAGTAAACGGTGTTGCGGGGGTTGGTGACCGCCTGCCGCTTCGCCGCATCGCCCACGACACGCTCACCGGATTTGGTAAACGCCACGACCGACGGCGTGGTGCGTTTGCCCTCGGAGTTCTCCAAAACCAACGGCTCGCCGCCCTCCATGACCGCCATGCAGGAGTTCGTCGTGCCCAAATCAATGCCCAAAACTTTTGCCATAGAATAAAATTGTTACAGCCAAACCCCATCTAGCAGTGCCAGTGCCAGCAGTGGCTCCTTAAGGAAAAGCTTACGAAAGCTCATGTTTGCAGGGAAAACAGTTCGTTTAGCCTCCCTTGGAAGTCGTCCGGAGAAGTTTAGAGTGTGCCATCGGCGACACAATGAGCAACTTCGTGGCACAAACGCCGACTCCTGCGGAATGGACGCCGCTTCAGAAATACAGGCCCTCTTACTTTGGCGCTGGGGCCGTGACGATGAACTCCAGCAGGTCCGCTAGGCCCTGCGACGTCAGGCCGGCGGCGAGGTTCTCGGGCATCAGCGACTGGCCGGAGCTTTTCATTCCCTTCACCTTCGTGCGCGGGAGCGTGACTTCCTGGCCGCTGGCCATGCGCAGCGTCACGTGGCTCGGGGTCTCGTTCCCGATGAGCGCCGTGTAGCTCTCGTCGTCGCGAGTGTCCACGTGGAAGGCGATGAACTGCGGCGCGATCTCCGCGTTCGGATCCACGATGCTGGCGAGCAGCTTTTCCTTCCCGGCGGTTTTCACCGTCACAAAGTCCGGGCCGAGCGCGAAGCCGTCCGTGCCGGCGCGGTGACACGCCGCACACCGCTCCATGAACACGGGCTTGCCGCGAGCCGCGTCGCCACGCAGGTCGAGCGCGGGCAGGAAACTCTTGAGTGCGTCCGCTGGCTTGGGTGCGGCGGCAAACAGCTTGGCGGCGAGCGCGGCGACGGACTTGTCCTTGCTTGCCTGCAACGCTTTCACGGATGCGGCGGGGATTTCCACCGGCTTCACCGTGCCGGACTCAACGGCGTTCAACAGCACGATCGAGCGTTCTGGTCGCGTGGTCAGCGCAGCCAGCGCGGCCGTGCGGGCACCGGGAGAGAAAGCGCCCCAGCGCTTCACAAGCTCCGGGCCAACCTCGGGCGCGGGGAAACGCGCGAGCGCACCGAGAGCGGCCAACTGCAGCGGTTCTGGCAGAGCGTCCAGCAACGGCACGAGCTTCGCGCCGGACTCGGCGTAGCTGGTGAGCGCAAGCAGTTGAACCGCCTGCACACGGGCGAGCTCGGGGGCCTGCTCGTTCACGGCGGTTTGCGCGGCGCTGGCGAAGACGCCCTTGAGATGGCTCAGCTTGTCGAGTGCGGCGAGCGTCGTGCCAGCGCGGACGGCTCCCTCGCCCAGCGCACGGACGAGGGTGGCGACCGGCGCATGGGAATCGGGCTTGGCAGCGAACTCCAAGACAGCGCGGGCCTCGGCGGGGTTGTTCCGCGCGCCGATGAGTTCCGCGAGCTTGCGGAGAAACTCCTCGTGGCCGGGCGTCGAGCGGAAACGCAGGTCGTGGGCCAGCGTGGTGAAGACTTCCCCCGCGCCGTCGGTGAGCGAACTCAGCACGGCGGCCTGCATCCACGCGCTCTCCACGTCGCGGCGGATGAGGTCGGCGAGCGCCTTGGGCCGCGCGGGGCTGCGCACATCGCCCAGCGAGAAGGCGAGCTGGTAACGCACGCGCGACGAGAGATCGCCGGTCATCGC
>CAMBZO010000194.1 GCA_945872195.1 Akkermansia muciniphila
CCGCTCAGGAGATGATGGCGCGAATCGCTTCCCCGTGGTCCATCTCCAACCGCTTGCGGCTGGGGATTTCCAACTTGTGCGAGTCCAGCCCGAGTTGGTGCAGCGCGGTCGCGTGGATGTCCGTGACGTAGTGGCGGTCCTCGATGGCGTGGAAGCCCAACTCGTCGGTCGCCCCGTGCTGGACGCCGGGCTTGATGCCGCCGCCAGCCATCCAAGCGCAGAAGCCCTGCGGATGATGGTCACGCCCGTCGCCTTGCGCGCCGGGAGTGCGGCCAAACTCCGTGCCGAAGACGACGAGCGTGTCGTTGAGCAGGCCGCGTTGCTTGAGGTCCTTCAACAGTCCGGCGATGGGCTGGTCCACTTGGGTCGAGAGGCTGGTGTGGTTAGACTTGATAGCCGAGTGCGCATCCCACGCGCCGCCGCCGCCGCCGCCGTGGAAAAGTTGCACGAAGCGCACGCCGCGCTCGACCAACCGCCGCGCGACGAGGCATTGCTCGCCGAAGGTCTTCGTCTCGGTGCGGTCCATGCCGTAGAGCCGGCGCGTGGCCTCGGTCTCCCGCTCCAACTGCATCGTCTCCGGCACGCTGGCCTGCATCTGGTAGGCGAGCTCGTAGGACTTGATGCGGGCGCGGAGGTTCTGGTCGTCGGGATAATCAATGCCGGCGAGCTGGTTCAACTTGCCGAGCAAGCTGAGGTTTTGCACCTGTTCCTCCTGCGTGATGCGGCCAGCGGGTGGCGCGATGAACGGCAGTGGTTTCTTCGGGTCGGTGCTGAAGCGCACGCCGCCATGCTCCGGGCCGAGATACGCCGAGCCGTAGGTGAACGTGCCGCCGCAGCAGTCGCCCGTGGGCGTGCCGAGCACGACATACTCGGGCAAGTTCTCGTTCAGCGAGCCGAGGCCGTAGCTCACCCAGCCGCCGAGCGTCGGGTGCTCCAGTTCGCGCGGATGCCGGCCCGTCTGCCACGTGAGCTGCGCGCCGTGGTCGTTGTGAATCGTCCAGAGCGAGCGCACCACCGCGAGGTCGTCCGCGCACTCGCCGATGTGCTTGAACCAGTCGCCCACCACCAGCCCGCTCTGTCCGTAAGTCTGGTAGCCGGTCTGGAGGGGCATGATGACCTTGCGGTTTCCGTGGCTGGGATTGCCGCCGATGATGTTCTTGCCCTCGCTCTCCAGCACCTTCGCGTAAGGCGTCTCGGCGATGGACTTGCCGGCGTATTTGTTCAACTCCGGTTTGACATCGAAGCTCTCCAAGTGACTCACGCCGCCGCAGAGGAAAATCCAGATGACCGACTTGGCGCGCGGGGCGAAGTGCGGCAGGCCGCTCGGGGGAAGACCGGCGGAAGAGGCGGCGGCCCGGGCGTCGCGGAAGAGCATCGCGCTGAGGGCGAGGCCGGTGAAGCCCATGCCCGTATCGGTGAGGAACGAGCGGCGATTGACGCCAGAACAAGAGGAAGGAAAATGGTTCATCGCACGGTCACGAAGTCGTTGTGGTTGAGCAGCACGAGCACAAAGTTTTCGCGGGCACGCTCCTTGACGGCGACAGCGAGAAAGTCCCGGCCCAGCCGCGTTTCCTCCGCCGTCGGGCGACGCGCCAGAACTTGCGCGAAGGCCGCACGCACAAACCCTTCGTCATCGTCCGTCGCGAGCTGCTTCGCCAACCGACGCGCCTCGGTGAGCGCCAGTTCGCTGTTCGCCAACGCCAGCGCCTGCTGCGGCATCACGCTGGGGCGGCGCTCGTAGCACTCGGTCACGGCGGGGCCGTCGAAGATTTTGAGAAACTCGACTTCCTTCTCGGCGGCAAGACGCAGGTAAAGACTGCGACGCTTCGAGGTCAACCCGAGGTTGTGGTCAATCTCCGGTCCGCCCATCGCGAGGTCGAGGCTGCCGCAGACGAAGAGCAGGTTGTCGCGCACGGCCTCGGCTTCGAGGCGGCGCGAGTTCATGCGCCAGAGGAAGAAGTTGTCCTGGTCGAGCTTCGCGTTCGCCACGTCCGGCGTGGACGCCATGCGATACGTGCTGCTGGTCACGAGCAGGCGGTGGATGGCCTTCATGCTCCAACCGCGCGCGACGAACTCCGACGCCAGCCAGTCCAGCAACTGCGGGTGCGAGGGCGGACGTCCGTTGCGACCGAAGTCGGCGGGCGTCGGGACGATGCCGCGCCCGAAATGCCGGAGCCACATCTGGTTCACGGCGACGCGCGCGGTGAGCGGGTTCTGCGCGTCCGCCACCCACTGCGCAAAGGCGAGCCGCCGGCCTGTGCTGGTGGCGGGATACGACTCGACGGTGCGCGGCTTGAAAGCCGTGGCGGGCGCGGTCTGCAAGTCCTTCTCGGCGGTGACGAGCGCCTTCTCGGCCTCGGCGAGCTGCTTCTTCAACGCCTCGGGGTCGGCGGCTTTCTCGCCCTTCTTGGCGGGGGCCTTGGGTTCGGCGGGCTTGCCGTCCTCGGCCTTCTTCAACGCACCAGCGAGCGCAACTTGAGTCTGCTGCTGCTTGAGCTGCGCGTCGGCGACGGCTTGCTGGCGTTGCGCGGCGACGGCCTCGGTGGCGGCGCGCTTCCACTCGTCGGTGTCCTTGCGGCCCGCGACTTCCAGTTTCTCCGCGCGAATCACGGCAGCGAGCGCAACGTGCTTGGCCTCGGTCGCGGCCACGGTGAGTTCCTGCTCGCGCAGCTTCTCGATTGCCGCAGCGGGGTCAGCCTTCAACTTTGCGAACGCCTCACGGGCCTGGGCCAAGCCGCGTTCGCTCGCGGCCAAGGTGTCTTGGAAGACGAACTCCCGCTGGTCCGGCTGCGCGGCGAACCAGGGCAGCTTCACCGTTTCCACCGTCAGTTTTCCGCCAGTGCGCGACGGACTGGTCAAGCCGCACAACGCCAGCGGCACGCCGGCTTCCATTACCTTGTTCGTGTCCGGCGTGCGCTCGTCACCGCGGATGAGCAGATGCGTGAGCGCCTCGGGTTTTTTGTCGAAGGCGCGCACGAGGCCGTCCTTGGCAGTGTCGAGCTGGCCGGGAATGCGGTCGGTGCGGACATCGTGCGGGTCGAAGACGGCGCGGAGCTGGTAATACTCGCGCTGCGAAATGGGGTCCACGAGATGGTCGTGGCACTTCGCGCAGCCCACCGTGACGCCGAGGAACGCCTGCGACGTGTGCTTGAGCGTGTCCTCCATCCACTGCTCGCGACTGAGCATCTTGAAATTGCGGACGAGAAACCCAGTCGCGCGCAACGCGTCGGTGTCGAGCGGCGCGAGTTCATCGGCGGCGAGCATCTCGAGCACCATGCGGTCGTAGCCCTTGTCCTTGTTGAGCGCCTCCACAATCCAGTCGCGCCAGCGCCAGATGTGCGGCTTGCTGTCGCGGATTTGGTTGCCGCCGCTCCAGCCCGCCCAATCGCTGTAGCGCCACACGTCCATCCAATGCCGCCCCCAGCGCTCGCCGTGACGCGGGTCGTCGAGCAGGCGGTTGACGAGCTTCTCGTAGGCATCGCTGCTGGTGTCGGCGAGGAACTGCTGCTGTTCCTCAGGCGTCGGGTTGAGGCCGGTCAAGTCCAGGTAAACGCGCCGCAGCAAAATTTCCTTCGTGGCCTCGGGCCGGGGCTTCAACCCGCGCGCCTCATGCTCGGCGGCGACAAATGCGTCCACCGGATTCCGCACCCACCCACCGCTTTTCACCACCGGCACCGCCGGGCGCGCCACCGTCTCGAACGGCCGCCAGCGATAGGCTGCGAGGAACTTCGCAAACTCCGCCTGCTTGGCGCTCGCGCGGGAAAGCTCCTTCGTCGGTGGCTTGTCTTTCGCGTCGCCGGGATTCTTGCCGAGCAACAGCTCCACCTCGTTTGCCACGCCGTCGCCGTCGCTGTCCTCGCGCGCCGCAAGCGCGAGGCGGGCGGCGAGACTCGACGGTTTGCCAGCGGCGGCGAGTTCCGTGCCGAGCTGTTCCAGGCGTTTGCCAAAAGCATTGTGCGGAAACTCTTCGAGCGACTTCGGTTCCTTGCGCTCGCTGGGCAAGTGGCAGGTCGTGCAGCGGTTCAACTCCTTCGCGAGGAACCGGTCGTAGTGCCCTTCGAGCGCGGCGCGGTTCGCAGGCGTGGCGGGAGCGAAGACAACGCCGGCCAGCAGCAACACCAGCAGCAGCCCGTGGCGGACCAAACGGGGCAACTCAGTCGGGAATGGCAGCGGCACGGAGTTTCCGACGCCCCGGCAGGAGGTAGAGTTCGATGATTATCGGCCTGTCCCCGGCAGCACTGCCCCTGACTTCCTCACGCTAGAATCTCCGCGATGACCCGCCCATGCACATCCGTGAGCCGTTGGTCGCGGCCGCCGAAGCGGAAGGTGAGGCGCTCGTGATTCATCCCGAGCTGGTGCAGCACCGTCGCGTGCAGGTCGTGGATGTTCACGCGGTTCTCGACGGCACTCATGCCCATCTCGTCCGTGGTGCCGTAGGTCATCCCGCCGCGCACGCCGCCGCCGGCCATAAAGAGGGTGTAGCCGCTGACGTGATGGTCGCGGCCGTCGGTGCCGGAGGAATGGGGCGTGCGGCCCATCTCGCCGGCCCAGAGGATGAGCGTCTCGTCAAGCAGGCCGCGCGCTTTCAGGTCACGGATGAGCGCGGCGACGGGTTGGTCAGTGATGCGGGCGTTCTCCTCGTGGCGCTTGCGCAACTCACCATGTTGATCCCACGGGGCGTTGTTGTTGTGCGTGAGCGGGCAGGTGACTTCGATGAAGCGCACGCCCGCCTCGACCATGCGCCGCGCCCGCAGGCATTGGAGCGCGTAGAACTTGTCGAAGTCATTCGCGCGGTCTACGCCGTAGAGCCGCAGCGTCTCGGGGCTTTCGCCGGTCACGTCACAGAGCGAGGGCACGAGCGATTGCATCCGCGCGGCGGTCTCGTAGTTCTTGATGGCGGACTCGATGGCGTCGGAGCCGCCGAGCGCCTGTGCGGTGGCGGAGTCTTGTTCGCGGAGGAAATCCAGCTTCGCACGCTGCACCTCGACGGTGTCAGCGGGCGTGATGTTGTCCACAGGCCGGCCCTTCGCGCGGACGGGCGTGGCCTGATGCGTCGCGGGCAGGAACGAGCTGGCGAAGTTCTGCGAACCGCCGTTGGGCACCCAGTCGTTGTTGAGCAGCACGTAGCCGGGGAGTTGCTCGTTCTCCGTGCCGAGGCCGTAGGAAACCCACGAGCCAAGGCTCGGCGCCGCGCCGATGCTGCGACCCGTGTGGAGCAGGAGGTTTTGCGCGCCGTGCAGCGGCGTCTCGCCAACCATCGAGCGCACCACGCAAAGCTCATCCGCGACGCTGGCGATGTGCGGCAAGAGGTCGCTCACCCACAGGCCGGACTGGCCGCGCTGTTTGAACTCCCACTGATTCTTCAGCCACTTGCGATTCGCGCTGACGCTTTGGGAAAGCTCGTCGGGCCGCCACTGTGCGGGCTGGCCGGTGCGCTTGGTCAGCTCGGGCTTGGGGTCGAAGGTGTCCACGTGCGACACGCCGCCATCCATGAAGAGGAAGATGACGTGCTTGGCGCGCGGGGCGAAGTGGGCTTGGGCGCGGCGGGCCTCGGCGCTGGCGACGCGGTTGGCGAGGCCGGCGAAGGCGAGCCAGCCGAAGCCCAGGCTGGACTGC
>CAMBZO010000195.1 GCA_945872195.1 Akkermansia muciniphila
CGCCAGCCCGTCCGCCGCGATTACGACCAATACGAAGACCAACCCCGCGAGCGCCCCCAACCCGACGACCCCAGCCCCGGCCAAGGCTCCATCGCCCCCGGCTACCCACCGCGCCGCCCCGCCCCCAGCCGCGGCACGCCCGCCGAGATGACCCGCCTCTGGATGAGCGTCGGCGAGCAGCACGGCGTCGCCCCCGGCGATGTCGTCGGCTGCATCCTGGGCGAGACCGGCCTGCCCCCGAAGACCATCGGCGCCGTGGACATCCGCGAGCGGCACACCTTCGTGGACGTGGCTGCGGAGTCCGCCCACGCCATCATCTCCAAGCTCAACCGCACCGCCATCCGCGGCCAGCGCTTGAAGGTCAAACTCGCGTGAGCCTCCGTGGAGCGCGGACGCCCACGTCCGCATCAGCAGTAACCCGAGTGGAGCCCGAGCCGCGTCGGTCAGCACACTTCCCCGGAACCATGAATTTGGTCGTGGGAGGAGGATCAGGATCAGGATTACGAGCAGGAGCCAAGATGTCGTTCCCTCCTGCTCATAATCCTGATCCTAATCCTGCTCTCTTTTCTGCCGCACTTCTCCCCATCCATGAGTGATTCCGCCCCCGCCCTTCTCACCGCCAAAGACCTCGTCGTCGCTTTCAACGACCGCGTCATCCTCGACACCGCCACCCTCGCCCTCCACGAAGGCGCCCGCGTCGGCCTCGTCGGGCGCAATGGCACCGGCAAGTCCACCTTCCTCAAAATCCTCGCCGGCCTGCACACGCCCGACAGTGGCGAAGTCGCCGCGCGCCGGGGCTTGGTCATCAGCTACCTCTCGCAGGAGTTCACCCTCGACCCGAAGAAGACCGTCCTCGAAAACATCCGCGACGGCGCGAGCCACGTCCTCGGCCTCATCAAGGAATTTGAGTCCCTCCCCGCCGAGTCGAAACGCCACGAGGTGTTGGAAGAACGCATCGCCCAGCTCGACGGTTGGAATCTCGACAACCGCATCGAGACCGCCATGTCCCATCTCGGCACCCCGCCTGGCGACCGCGACATCACTTCGCTCTCCGGGGGTGAGAAGCGCCGCGTGGCCATGTGCCGCACGCTCGTCTCGCGCCCCGACCTGCTCATCCTCGACGAGCCCACAAACCATCTCGACCCCGAGGCCATCGAGTGGGTCGCCGAGTTTCTGGAGAACTTCGGCGGCGCGTTCCTCGTCGTCACGCACGACCGCTGGTTCCTCGACCGCGTGACCACGCTCACCGTCGAGCTGGCGGAAGGCCAGTTCTTCTCCTACGACGGCGGCTACAGCGAATACTTGCTCGCCAAAGCCGAACGCCAACGCTCCGAAGCCGTGGTGGAACACAAGCGCCAGATGTTTCTGGAGAAGGAACTCGCGTGGGTGCGCCAAGGCCCGCGCGCCCAGCGCAGCAAGCAGAAGAACCGCTTCGAGCGCTACTACGAGACCGCCGCCCAAGCCGGCCCGCCCATCGAGGAAGACATGGAGCTGGTCATCCCGCCGCCGCCCCCGCTCGGCAACCGCGTGGTCGAACTCAACAACCTCGGCATCGAGTTCGGCGGGCGCGTGCTCTTCCGCAACTTCACGCACACCTTCGAGAACGGCCAGCGCATCGGCGTCGCCGGCCGCAATGGCGTGGGCAAGACCTCCTTGCTCAAAGCCATCATCGGCGACCTCGCGCCCAGCGAAGGCACGTCGAAGGCCGGTCAGCTCACGAAGTTCAACTACGTGGACCAGTCGCGCCTGCAACTGCGCGAGGACCGCACGGTGATTGACGAGGTGAGTGACGGGACCGAGTTCGTCATCTGGGGCGACGGCAAGCTCTCGCTGCGCGCCTACTTGAAGCGGTTTCTCTTCACCGACGACCGCATCAACTTGCAGGTGAAGTATCTCTCCGGCGGCGAGCGCAGCCGCTTGTTGCTCGCGAGAATTCTCAAGCAGGGCGGCAACTTCCTCATCCTCGACGAGCCGACGAACGACCTCGACCTGAACACGCTGCGCGTGCTGGAGGAAGCGCTCATCGCCTTCCCCGGCGTGGTGCTCGTCGTCAGCCACGACCGCTACTTCCTGAACCGCGTCTGCACCGGCATCTTCGCCTTCGAGGGCGACGAGCGCATCAGCTACAGCGTCGGCGACTACGAATACTACATCGAGAAGAAGCGCCGCGCCGCCGCTCCCACCGCGCTAGCAGCTGCGCCCCTTCAGAGTGCGCCCAAATCCGCCGGCACCAAGCCCGCCCCTACCACGCGCGACGGCGCCCCGAAGTCCACCGGTGGCAAACGCAAAATGAGTTTCAAGGAAACCCGCGAGCTGGACGACATGGAGAACCAAGTCTATCTCGTGGAAGAACAAATCGGCCGCGTCGAAAACCTCTTTGCCGACCCGGAGTTCCACAAGACCCAAGCCACCCACACCAACGCACTCATAGCCGAGCTCGCCGCGCACAAGGTCAAGCTCAACCAGCTCTACAAACGCTGGGAGGAGCTGGAGACCCTGAAGGCCGCCTCGTAGTCGCCGGCTGAGCGCAGCGGCGACGCCGTTATCGTAGCACCGGACGTCACGCTTGAAAACCGGCCCGATGTTTAGCCACAGATGAACATAGATGAAACACAGATGGCTCCGACTGGGGACGTATCTTGCCTTGCTACCGTCCTTATCTGTGTTTCATCTGTGCTCATCTGTGGCTGAAACTCCGGTATTCCTGCCGAAAGGCCACGGCGCTCCGCCCCCCTACATCAGCTTCAGCTTCGGCAGGTCCTGCGAGTCCACCAGCCCCACCGGCTCGCGCTTCGCGTTCACGACGATGAGGTCGTCAATGTTCCGCTCGTTGAAAATCTTCAGCGCCTCGGCGGCCAGCGCGTCATCCCGAATGCAAATGGGGTTGCGCGTCATCACCTCGGAAAGCGGGCGCGTGAGCAGGTCGTTGTCCGTGGCCATGCGCCGGCGGAAGTCGCCGTCCGTGAAGACGCCCGCGAGCTTCCCGCGCTGGTCCACGATGGCGAGGCTGCCGGACTTCGCCTTCGTCATCACCATCAAGGCGTCGCGCACGGAGAGGGTTTGCGAGGCCACGGCGTTGCGCTCGCCCGTGCGCATGATGTCCTTCACCTGCACCAGCAGTGCGCGGCCAATCGCGCCGGACGGGTGGTAGCGGGCGAAGTCCTTCTGCGTGAAGCCGCGCGCCTCCAGCACGGCCATCGCGAGCGCGTCGCCCAGCACGAGCATCGCGGTGGTGCTGGCGGTGGGCGCGAGGTTGAACGGGCATGCCTGCTTCGGCACGCGGACGTTCAGCACCACGTCGCTGTGCCGCGCGATGGTGGACTTGGGATTGCCGGTGAAGGCGATGAGCTTCACCGAGAAGCGCTTGAGCGCCGGGAGCAAGTTCACCAGTTCATCCGACTCGCCGGAGTAACTCAGCGCCAGCACGAGGTCGCCGTCGTTGACGATGCCCAGGTCGCCGTGCAACGCGTCCACGCTGCTGAGCACGACGCTCGTGGAACCGGTGCTCGTGAGCGTGGCCGCGAGCTTCGCGCCGATGTTGCCCGACTTGCCGATGCCGACGATGACCAGCTTCCCGCGCCGCTGAAGCGTCTCGACGGTGAGTTCCACCGCGCGGTCGAAGGAGGCGTCCAGTTGCGCACGCACCGCGCGAAGTGCGGCGAGTTCGATGTCAAAAACGCGGCGGGCTTGGGTGAGGTGGGTCATGCGTGGTTAGAGGCGGTTGAGTATGTCTGCCTTCTCGATGCCCTTCGCATCAGCAACTGCTCGGAGAATCGCGTTCAACGTCCCCGGGCGAAGCGCCGGATGAGCGGGGACGGACAGACGGTGAGAACGCGGCGTGTCCGTCTGCAAAATCATGTGGCTGCCTTCCTGGTTCACCTGACGGTAGCCAAAGTGCTTGCAAAGCAGCTTGGCCAAAGCCACTCCGCTCAGGTCGCGCGGCAGCTTCATGCGCAGGCCATCACTTCGTCGCGAACCAAGTGGAGGCGGATGGAAGAGGGTTTGGGCTGGTCAAAGAAATAGGCAGACACGGCCTCGGATACGTTTGCCCGCAATTCCACCCAGTTGTCACCCTGGGTGAAGATGTCGTGCGACAGGCACTCAGCCACAAATCCTCCGTCCGCTTCTTGCGTGACACTAAACACGAGTTCCATGGGAAGAATCTGTCATCCCGCCGTGCCGCCGACAAGCCGCTTTCCAGCCCACTTACTTCAGCTTCTTCAACTCCACATCCGTCCATGCCGACTCGCGGCCTGCCGTCGCGGCCCGGACGCCCTTCACGAAATCGGACGCGACGGGGTCGTAATCGTGGTCCCAAGAACGGCGGAGGAAGGTCATCACGGCGGCAACAGTCTCATCATCGAAGGTGCCGTGGCCCGGCATATCCATGTCCCACTTCTTGCCGAGGACTGTGATGGGGCCGCCCACGCCGTGCAGGATGATGCGGGCGAGGCGCTCGGGCGAACCAGCCACCCACTCGCTGTCCACCAGCGGCGGGGCGAGGCCGTCCTGGCCGTAGCCGTGGGACTGATGGCACGCGGCGCACGTGGCCTCGAACATCATTTTGCCGGTGGCGAAGCGGACTTGCTCGGCCTCGGTGAGCGGCTTGATGACGGGCAGGGTCACGCCGGGTTTGCCGGGCCAGACGAGCACCTTGTCGAGCTTCTGGACGGCGGCTTGGATGGCCTTGTCGTCGGACTTCGCGAGCGCGGCGAGCGCGGGCGGCTCGGCGGCGAGCTTCACGAACTTCACACGTGGCGGCGGCTCGCCTTTCTTTGCAGCCGGGGCGGAGACGTTGAGGCTGGCGAGGACGGCGAGGGTCTGCCACTTCGGGGTTTCGGCGCGAGTGATTTGCGCGAGCAAGGGATTCACCCGGTCACCCCGGGCTTGCTGGAACACGCTCTTGGCCAGCGCGCCGATGAAGGCCTCGCCGCCGGCGACCTTGGTCTTGTCCGCCCACGCCTTGTCGGTGGCGAGGCGGTCGAGCATCTCTACTTCGCGCAAGGCAAGGCCGCTGATGAGCGCGTCGCGGATGATTGCGTTCGTGCCGGCGTTCCGCGCGAGCGTGGCCATGGCGGCTTCGGCGGCGGGGGCTTTCGCCTCACCGAGGGTGAAGGCGAGTTGCACGAGGACCTCGGGGTCTTTGGTGTTCGTCAACGCGATGAGGGCGGGGAGGAACTTATCTGGATCGGCCGACTTGAACGCGGGTTCGGTGAGGCGGATGGCGGCGGCGCGGACTTTCGGATGCGGCTCTTTCCCAATGGCCGCGAGGAGCGTAGCAGCGTCCATCTGCCCCATCCCGTCAAGCGTCCAGAGCGCGTGCAGGCGGGCGCGCGGGTCGGCGCCGGCGAGGGCCATTTGCTTCAACGGCGCGATGGCGGCGGCGGCGGGTTGCTCCACCAGCAGGCGCTGCGCGGTGTCGCGCCACCAGCCGTTCGGATGCGCAAGCGCGTTGACGAGGTCGGTAGCGGACGCGGACGCGAGCTGCGGCTTCGGGCCGGGCGGCTTGCCCGTGTGGACGACGCGGTAGATGCGACCGTGGCGGATGACTTTGTCGAGGCCGCGGCTCTCGGCTTGCTGGCGCAAGTAGCTCGTGAGGAAGACGCGGTGCTGGA
>CAMBZO010000196.1 GCA_945872195.1 Akkermansia muciniphila
CGGGCGGCGTCGTCGGCGCGGGCCTGGCTCTCCGCATAGAGGACGATGCGGAAGGGAAGCCCCATCTGGGGCTGCTCGAACTCGAAGCGCTGGAGGGCGGCGGGCTGGGGCGTGCGACAGCCGGAGGCGGCGAGGAGGACCAGCAGCCAGGCGGCGAGGCTGGTGGCCAAGATTCCTCGTTGGCCCGGTGAGGGCGACTTGTTAGGTTTTGCGCGTCGTGGCATTTCCAAACACACTTATGTTCGCCGTCATTGATACAGAGTTGCTCAACAAAATCACAGAGCAGGGAATCACGTTTCTGTTCGACTACGGTCCCAAGCTGCTCGGAGCCGCTTTCATTCTCGTCGTCGGCTTGATTGCCGCCATGCAGGTGGGCAAGTCGCTCCAGTGCTGGCTGGAAAATAAGGATTTGGAGCCACCGGTTCGCACTCTCATCGTGCGCGTCGCGCGGCTGATGGTGATGGGGCTGACGTTGATGCTCGTGCTGGAGAAGGTCGGGGTCGCCATCGCGCCCATCATCGCGGGTCTCGGCGTGGCGGGCGTGGGCGTGGGCCTCGCGCTGCAAGGCGTGCTCGGGAACCTCATGGCCGGGCTGCTCATCATCTTCACCAAGCCGTTCCGTGTCGGCGAATACATCGAGATTCACGGCGTTCACGGGCAGGTCCATGCTATCGAGTTGTTCTCGGTCATCCTCATCCACGGAGATCGGTCGCGCATCGTCATCCCGAACCGCAAGGTCATCGGCGAGATTCTCCACAACTACGGCTCCATCCGGCAGCTCGACCTCAGCGTGGGCGTGGCTTACTCGACCGACCTCACCAAGGCGCTCAATGCGGTCAACGCCGTGCTGGCGCGCATCCCGGCGGTGCTGAAAGACCCGGCTCCCGTCGTGGGGGTCGCGTCGTTCGGAGGTTCCGCTGTGAACATCGCCATCCAGCCGTGGACGAAGGTGGCGGACTTCGGTGCGACGGCGGCAGGGGTGAACCAGGCCGTGCTGGAGGAGTTCCGTAAGCAAGGCATCGAGATTCCTTTCCCGCAGCGGGAAATCCGCGTGCTGAATGCGGGCGAGCCACCGGCGACGCGCGTTGGCTGAGGTTGGTGCCGGCGGCTTGACAGCCGCCGTCACGGGTCACGACAGCAGCAGTTCGCGGATTTGCGCCACGCTGGCGGTGCCGGTGGTGCCGAGTTGGTGGATGACCACCGAGGCAGCGGCGTTCGCCAACTCGATGGACTCGCGCAACGTCGCGCCCGCGGCGAGTGCGGCGGTGAGGTTTGCGGTCACGGAATCGCCAGCGCCCACGATGTCAATCGGCCCGCGCAACAGGTGGCAGGGGACGTGTTCGACTTCGCCGTTCGGAGCCGCGCCGAGGATGCCGCCTGCCGCCATCGTCACGAACACTTCGCGCTGCATGCTTTCGGCGAGTGCGGAGGCAGCTTGCTTGGCGGTCTCCAGAGACAATTCGCCTTCGGTGCCAATCAAGGCCGCGAACTCAGTTGCGTTCATCTTGAATGTGACGCGGGGATAGCCACGCAAGCCACGCCGACAGTCTGCGATGACGGGCGTCCCCGGATTGCCCATCGGAAACTCTCCCAGCAGCGGGAGGATGCGCGTGGTCACGACCCCGGTCTCAGGAATGTCCACTTGGTCCATGACCGCGACGCCATCCACGGTCAAGCGTAGCGCGCTGAGGGATTTCCAGATTTCGCCGGTGAGGACTGCGGGCGTTGGCTCCCAGTTCTTGGAATCAAGCCGGCTCAGTTCTTGCGGCGGTTGATTTGGGTGCATCAGCAGCGGCTTGCAGTAGGTGAAGGTCCGTCGCAGTGGCGTCCGTTGAAAGTGCTCGAGCCGCACACCCGGCATGGCTGCCAACGCGCGATGCAACTCGAAACCTTCGCCGTCGTCGCCGCAGAAGCCCACCGGCCAGATCGTGCCCACGCCCAAAGCACAAAGGTTATTGAGAATGGTTCCGGCCGCGCCCGGCTGCGAGCGGACGCGCACGACGTTGTGGACGGGCAGGCCGGTCTCGATGGAGGTCTCGGCGCGCGCGGGGTCAATCTCCAGATAGCGGTCGAGGCAGAAGTCGCCCACGAGCGCGAGGCGCAGCGAGGCATAGCGCGAGGTGACTTCAGCGAAGCGGGCCGGGGTCATGGGAAAAGGGGATTAGCCGCCAAAGGGCGCGGAGGACACAGGGAAGAAGAAAAATTTTCCGCGCCCCACTTTGCGCTCCCTGCGCCCTTTCGTGGCAAAGAGGCATTCATCATCACCGGTAGCGCGGTTCGGGGTTGGGATCGCCGATGTCGGGAATCTGCTTCGTCGCGGTGCGGCCGTGGAGGGTTTCCAGTTTGTGGAAGAGGTGGTGGAGGAAGGCCACGTTGTCGCACTGGGCGTAGTGCATCGCGCCGCCCATGCGGGAGAAGCTCTTGCAGAAGCGCAGGTAGTAAGCCGGATTTTCCTTGGGTGGCTCGCCCTTGGTCCAGTCCCAGTTGCCGCCGTCCTGGAGGTCCACCACGTAGAGGCTGTGGCCGCTGACGATGGGCCGGCCCGCTTGGAGGCGGAGGTTGTTCACGCAACTGATGCTCTTCTCGAAGACCTGCGGGCCCATGATGGCCGAGCCAACACTCAGGACCACGCCGCCGTCGAGCTTCTCCACCGCGCCGCCGAAGAGCGCGAAGTCCACACCCGCCGCACGCCCGATGACACCGCCGTTGAACCACGGATGATTCGCGATGATGTCGTAGCCGATGCCGGGATGCACGGTGAAGGGCACCTCGTGGCGCGCGGCCTGCGCGAGCACGCTGGAGTTGCGGTGCGGGTGCGGGACGATGTGCGGGCCGGGCTTGAGGCCGAAGCGCTGGATGGCTTGCAGCAAGTCCGCGCGCGCGGGAGTGAGCGGGTGGCCGGGCTCGGCTTGAATCTGCTTCGCCAGCTCGGCCTCGCTCGGGAGGAACGTGCCATCTTCGTAGATGAACTTGCCGAGGGACTTGCCGTAGCCGAAGCCGCGCACGGCCCCGGCCAGTAAAGCGAGATGGATGTAGCGCCCCGTCTCGTCCCACGTGCCGAAGCTGCCAGTCGCGACGTTGTCGCGGACGCTCTCAGTCGAGCGGCCCAGCCAGGAGAATTCCCAGTCGTGAATCGTCCCCGCGCCGTTCGTCGCGAGGTGCGAGAGGAAGCCGCGGTCGAGCATCTGGCCGAGGATGAGCTGGCCGCCATTCTTCACGAGGTGCGCGCCGTAGATAAACATGACCGCCGCGCCGCGTTCGAGCGCGGCCTTGATGTCGCGGGCGCAACGCTCGATGAGCGCGGCGTTGAAGTCGCTGACCGGCGCCGGCGTGTTCGTCGGCTCGATGAGCACCTCGTCCACCGTGCTCAGGCTCTTGCGCTGCGCGAGCGGGAAGACGCGGATTTTGGAGAGGTCGAGAGGGACGGGAGGTTGCATCGGAGGTTGGAAACTATTTTTCGCCCAGCAGCAATTTTACCAGTTGCTCCTCGCACTGGTAATCAGGAATCACCAAGTCCGCCCCCGCTGCGATGAGTTGCGTGCGCTTCTGCTGGTGGATTTTTCCGGAGCCAATCTCCGTCTCGTCACTGGCCACGGCGACGGCGAGACCGCCGAGTTCCTTCGTCTGGTGCAGCTCGACGGGGCCGTCGCCAAAGGAGAGCAGCTGCGCGCCGGAGATGCCTTCCTCGCGGAGAATGCGGTCGAAGACTTTGCCCTTGGAGAAGGCCGGGGTTCGCTCGTGCCCGCCGTGGATGCGGCCATCGAAGTAGCGCGCCAGGTCCAGCAGCGCGGCCTCCTGTTTCACGAACGGTTCCAGCGTGGCGCTGAGGATGTAGAGCTTAAGGCCGCGCGCTTGCAGGCGCTCGATGATCGCGCGTCCGCCCGGCACGACGAAGCTGTCCGGGCTGGCCCCATCGCGGATTTGCTGGCTGCGGACGGCGATGTCGCGTTCGAGGCGCAGCGTGTATTCGGCGAGGTAACACTGCGGCTCGCGCGGTTGGTCGCCGCGACTGCGCACACGCTCCGCGAATGCGACCATCTGGTGGATGGTTTGCTTGCCGTTGAACGAGAGCATCTCGTGCATCAGCTCAGAGCGCAGTGCGGACGAGTCTTCTCCGGCGCGCGGCGGGAGCATTTCCAAGAACATCCGCAGCATGATGTCCGGCCAGCCGTGGCGGATGAGCGAGAGCGTGCCGTCGAAGTCGAAGACCGCGTGCGTGATGCCGGGGCGGGGCGCGAAGCCGGGGCAAATCTCAATTCCAATGCTGGCGGTTGCGGTCATCGGCACGGCGGCGAGTTAAGGGCAGCGAAGGGAAATTGGCAACGATGCGTGCGGCGTGAATTTCATCTCGCAGCGGCCAGTCAGCCGAAGCACGCTGAAATTGTGGTGTGCGCGGAGCAGAGTTTTTCACCGCGCAGCCCGTCCAATTAACCATTCGTGAACGGCGACGAACATCCTTTTGACCCGACCCGCTGGCGCGCGGAGCGACCGCAGCCAGAGCAGGAGCGAGCGCTGGCGGGAGTGCCGCGGGACCTTCAGCGGGTTGCGTTCTTCGGTGTGCTCTCTGTCTTCCTCGTGCTGCTGGGCACGCTGCTGCCGGCGAATTGGAAGTCAGTTCATCCCGCGTTGCTCGCGCGGGCAGGGCAGGGGACGCCGACTGCTTCGGGCCTCGGTCTCGCCGCCGTGACGGCGCAGCGGCCGGGCGTCGCCAACCTCGCGCTCTCGGCGGCGATGACGGTGAAGGACGAACAGGTCGCGAAGCTGACAGCGGAACTCGCGGCGCTCGAAGCCCAGCGTGGCTGGACCACGTGGGGCGGGCGCGACCCGTTCATCGAGTCGGTCTTCAAGGACAAGTCAGTCGCTCGGCCCGCGAGCGAAGCCATCCTGCCGTTTCTCCTGAGCGAGACGAATCGCGCCGTGCTGCGAGAGCATCTGGCCACGGCGCGTTCACCCGGTGTGCAGGCCATTCTCAAGACGCGCGAGCTGTCCAGCACGACGCAGTTCGTTCCGGTGGGTCGTCCCGGCGGACAGCCGTTCGAGGCGACCATTCTGCTGACGGCTTTGCTCTATCAGGGCGAACGCTTCTCCGCTCTGCTGGCGCAAGACATCCGCACGGCCGCCGAGCAGGCGAACGAGACGCGCCTCGCAGGCGAGTGGGAAAGCGTGTGCATGGACGTGCTCACGCTGGCGCGACGGATGGACTGGATGCAACTCTCCGAACTTTTGCGCCACCTGCCGAGTGCGAAAGCGTTGAACGACTTCGCCCAGTTGGCCAAGGCCGCGCCGGACAATCTCGCGGTGCTCTACACCGCGTCTCTGCTCACCAAAACTCCGGACAAGGTCGCTGGCTACCTGCTGCGCTTCGGGAAGACTGGGGCAGGCGACATGACGAAAGCGCTCGCGCACGGCGAGGGCGCGCTGCGGTTGCTGGTGGAGCGGTCGCTGCCGGTCGGCCCTGCGCGCGCCGTGCCCGGCTTCCTCGCGGGCTGGACGCTGGCGGCTCCTCGCGGGATGCTCGCTGCTAAGGTGATTTGCTTTTTGCTGGCCGGTTTTGGATTCTTGTTGGCGTGGCGCGAGTTATCGCCCGTCCAAAACGCGAGCCG
>CAMBZO010000197.1 GCA_945872195.1 Akkermansia muciniphila
CGCGGCATCGGGCGTGGCATCGCGCTGGAGTTGGCGAAGGTCGGCCATGACCTCGTGGTGAACTTTGCCAGCAGCGCGGACGGTGCCCGGCAGACGGCGGCGGATTGTGTCGCGGCGGCGAAGGCAGTGGGCAAAACCATCCGTGCGGAGATTTGCCAAGCTGATGTAGGCAAGGCCGCGGACCGCGAGCGCCTCATCGCCTTTTCGCGCGAACAGTTTGGTCGGTTGGACTTGCTGGTGAACAACGCCGGCATCACGTCCATCGGGCGACGCGACGTGTTGGAAGCGCGCGAGGAGGAGTTCGACGCGCTCATGGCCATCAATCTCAAAGGCCCTTACTTCCTCAGCCAGCTCGCGGCGAACTGGATGATCGAGCAAACCGACTCTCAACCCGCCCGCTACCGGCCCAAAATCGTCACCATCTCCAGCATCAGCGGCTACGCGGTCTCGACGAATCGCGGCGACTACTGCATGGCGAAAGCCGCGTTGGGCATGATGACCCGGATCTACGCCACGCGCCTCGCGGACCACGGTATCAACGTCTACGAGGTCTGTCCCGGCGTCATCGCCAGCGACATGACCGCGCCGGTGAAGGAGAAATACGACCAGCTCTTCGCCGACGGCCTCGCGCCCCTCCGCCGCTGGGGCACGCCGGAGGACGTAGGCCGCGCCGTGACCGCCCTCGCGCTGGACTACTTGCCTTACAGCACCGGGGAGACCATCAACGTGGATGGCGGGTTCCATGTGCGGAGGCTTTAGCCACAGATGAAACACAGATTGAACACAGATAAGGAGATTATCAGGAAGGCAGGCAGGCAGGAATGGCAACGCCTTGATTCCTTCCCTGCCTTCCTTCCTTCCTGATAAATTCTTCCTGCACCCGAACCATGCCGACCCAGATTGATTCCAAGCTCACGCCGCAAAAACTCCTCCCAAAGATCACCCGGCTCTTCGAGCTGTCGGCGGAGAAAATCCTCGCCCGCGAGAAGTCATGGCAGCCCGAGAACGGCACGCCGGTCTTCACGGTGAAGGGCAAATACACCTCGCGCGGCTGGACCGAGTGGACGCAGGGCTTTCAATTCGGCTCGGCGATTCTCCAGTTCGATGCCACGGGTGATGAGCGGTTCCTGAAGCTTGGGCGCGAGGGCACGCGGCGGCACATGGCGGCGCACGTCTCGCACACGGGCGTGCATGACCACGGGTTCAACAACGTCTCGACCTACGGCAACCTGCTGCGCCTGATGCGCGAGGGCCGCCTCCCGCAGGACGACCGCGAGCAGGACTTTTACGAACTTGCGCTCAAGGTCAGCGGTGCGGTGCAGGCGGCGCGGTGGACGAAGCTCGCCGACGGCACGGGCTTCATCCACAGCTTCAACGGCGCGCACTCGCTCTTCGTGGACACCCTCCGCTCGTGTCGCGCGCTGGGCGTGGCGCACCAGCTCGGCCATGTCCTGATGGGCGAGCAGGACGCGAAGATTTCCCTCCTGCAACGGCTCGTGGAGCACGCGCTGAACACGGCGCGCTACAACGTCTATTTCGGCGCGGGCCGCGATGCTTACGATGTGAGCGGCCGCACGGCGCACGAGGCGGTGTTCAACGTGGCGAACGGCGTCTTCCGTTGTCCCAACTCGCAGCAGGGCTACGCGCCGTTCAGCACCTGGACGCGCGGGCTGGCGTGGGCGGTGTGCGGGTTCGCGGAGGAGTTGGAGTTCCTGGCCACCGTGCCAACTCAGACCGTGGACGCAGCGGCGAAGGCGGGCGTGCAATCGTGGCAGACCATGCTCTCCGAGCCGATCCAGACTTGGCGCGCGGGGGCTCAGTTGGAAGTGGCGCTCGTGGAAGCCGCCACCGCCACCGCTGACTTCTACCTCGCCCACTCCTGCGCCGATGGCATCCCGATGTGGGACACGGGCGCGCCGAACTTGCACCGGCTGCCGGCGAATTATCTGAGCAAGCCGGCTGACCCGTTCAACGCCCACGAGCCGGTGGACAGCTCCGCCGCCGCCATCGCCGCGCAGGGTTTGATTCGCCTCGGCAATTATCTCATTGCGAAGGGCGACAAAAAGAACGGCGCGCGCTACCGGCAGGCCGGCTTGACCGTGGCGGACACGCTCTTCTCCGAGCCGTATCTCTCCACGAGCGCGAAGCATCAGGGACTCCTCCTGCACTCCGTCTATCACCGCCCGAACGGCTGGGACTACATCGCGCCCGGCCAGCAGGTGCCCAACGGCGAAAGCTCCATGTGGGGCGACTACCACGCGCTCGAACTCGCGCTCCTCCTCCAGCGCGAGGCGAAGGGAGATGCGTATCTGACCTTCTTCGGCTGCGTGCCGAAGTGATGTGGATTGAGCAACCGCCCGCTTTTCATCCGTGGCTAAAAGGCCGGCACACCTGCGCCCGGAGGACGCGCTGTAAAACGCAAAGGGCGCGGCTTGTGTCGCGCCCTTCGGTGGACAGTTGATTTGAACGGGGCCTTACGCGCCCATACCGTCCTCGAAGGATCCGGCGGCGGCAGGGAAGCACAGCTCGTTTTTCACATAGCGGACGCCGTCGGCGGAGCAGTGGTCGAGGTCCTTGTGCGCGCTCTCGGCCTCGACGACCAGCGGGGCGGACTTCGTGCCCATCGTGCTCATGTAGCGCTGCGGATAACCGACGTGGATGAGCAGTTCGACGTAGCGGTGCATGTTCAGGTCGCCGCTGGCGAGGTCGGTGAACTGCATGGCGCGCTTGCCCCAGTCGGGCTGCATCGCGCGGAGCGGGAAGCCGCTGCGGACGACGAAGTTCTTCACATGGGCGGCGTAGATGCGGCTGCCGACTTTGAGGAAGCGGCTCTCCCAGGTCTCGCCTTCCCAGCAGTGGGACGGGTCGGCATTGACGCCGAGGGATTTGTCGCCGTCGCAGATGCTGACGAGCATGTTGAAGTCATCGGCGGTGCTGGCGGCGGTGCCGGGATGGATTTCGTGGCAGAGCTTGATGCCGAGTTCGTTCGCGTGCTTGCGGAGCTTGGCGGTCTTCTTGACGAAGCGTTCCTTGCCTTCCGCGAGCAGGTCGAAGCCGCCGCCGGCCCAGAAGCCCCACGGGTAGCCGCTGGCGAGTTCCCAGCCGAAGGCCACGCCCCAGAACATTGGCATGACCTTCACGTTCAGCTCGGCGCTGAGGTCCATCAGCTTGAGCAGGTAGTTCTCGTGCCACTTCTCGATTTCCTGCGGCGTCTTCTTGGCGAGGTCGGGCGCGATGAAGGGGTTGCCGGACTTCGTGCCGGTCCACGCGCTGGTGTGGACCCAGAAGGGGCAGTGGGCGGAGATGCCGTCGAGCGTCATGCCGCGCGACTCGAAGGTGTCGCGGATTTCCTTCGCGGACTTGAAGAGCTTGCCGCCGTTGAGGTGGTAGTTGCTGGGCTGGACGCCGGTGGCGCCGGCGGCTTTGGCAAAGTCGAGCACTTCGGCGAGGGATTTGCCGCCGTGCTGGGCGCATTCGAGGCTCGGGTGGTAAATAGGTTGCGCCATAAAATTATAAGTTTGAGTCAGGTTTCTGTTTTGGTTTGCTCGCGCGAATGGATAGCAAACGAGCGCGTAGGAAATCAAGCACAGCCTCTGGGGCTGGTGATTTTAACGCGAGATGCGGGTTGCACCGAGCCGTCCCCGCCAGTTAGGAACTCCCCGCCAGCCCGGCTGGCTTTACTCATGGCCGAGTTTTACGACACGCACGCGCATCTGGATTACCCCGACTTCGCCGACGAACTGCCGCAGCTCGTCGAGCGCGCGGCGGCGGCGGGCATCACGCGGTTGGTGAGCATCGGGACGGACTTGGAGAGCAGCGCGCGGGCGGTGACACTGGCGGAACGGTTTCCCGGCGTGTTCGCAGTGGTGGGCTGGCATCCGAACGACGCGGTGCGTGCGCCAAGGGATTTTCGCGCGGAGCTGCGGGAGCTGGCGAAGCATCCCAAGGTCGTGGCCATCGGCGAGACGGGGTTGGATTACTTCCGGCTACCCAGCGCGAGCGGCGGCTCGGCGGCAGAGGACGCCCACGTGAAGGCGCGGCAGGCCGAGGTCTTTCAGCAGCAGCTCGAAGTCGCGGCGGAAGTGGGCTTGAACCTCGTCATCCACACGCGGGGCGAGTGCTTCGAGGAAACGCTAGCGATGCTCCAGCCGTTCGCCAGCCGCGTGCGCGGGGTGTTCCACTGCTTCGTCGGCACGCCCGAGCAGATGCGGCGCGTGCTGGCGCTGAACTCGCTGGTGAGCTTCACGGGCATCCTGACTTTCAAGAACGCGCAGTCGGTGCGCGACACGCTGGCGGCGACGCCGCTGGGCAGCTTCATGCTGGAGACGGACGCGCCGTTCCTCGCGCCGGTGCCCTATCGCGGCAAGCGCTGCGAGTCCGCCTACGTGCAGGACATCGCGGCGGGAGTGGCCGCGGTGAAGAGCTGCACGCTGGAAGAGTTGAGCGCGGCGACGTGCGCGACGGCACGGGAGTTTTTCCCGAAGCTGGGTTGAAGTGGAGTGGAGAAGTGAATTCAGCGTCGTGCTTTACGAGTTTGTGTGGCGGCACGCTTGCCGTAATCTCGCCATGACACTGATGAAGCACCTTTCCACCTATTCCGCCACATCGCGCTCAGGGCTGACGCGCCCTGACTGCTCGTGGGTGGCTTTGTGCTGGCTCGCTTGCTTCGTTGGGGCCTTTGCCCAACCGCGAGTGATCATCAACGAAATCCACTTCGAGCCGGCGGAGAAGAAGTCTCTGGAGTTCGTCGAGCTGCACAACGTGGGCACGACCGAGGCGCACCTGCCCGGCTGGCAGCTCGGTAAGTTCCGCTTCGGCGCGACCAACTCCCTCGCGCCCGGCGGCTTCGTGGTCATCGCGGCGGACCCGGAGGCATTTCGCAAAGCCTACGGCTTCACGCCGCTCGGCCCGCTGCCGGGCCGACTGAAGAACGAAGGCGAGCGCCTCGCCCTGCGCGACGCGGGCGGGCGCATCGTGGACGAGGTGCGCTACGGCGTGGGCTTCCCGTGGCCGGCGGCGACGCTGGGCGCGGGTTCGTCGCTGGAGCGTGTGCATCCGAATCTCGCCGCGACGTTCGCGAGTTCGTGGCGCGCGTCCGGCTTCCGCGTGGACGGCAGCGTGGGGAACAAAGCCCCGACGCCCGGCAAGACCAACTCGGTCTTCTCCCCGGCGCAGCCGCCTGCCGTCGAAGCCGTCTCGCACGCGCCGCAACAACCGCGCACCGGCGAGGCCGTGACCGTCACCGTGCGGGCCGCCGAACCGCGCGGCCACACGGCGAAGCTGCTGGTGCAAGTCGTCGAGCCGGGGAACTATCTGCGGAAGAGCGACCCGGCTTACGAGCAACGCTGGCAGGAGTTCCCGTTGAACTGGTCCGCTGCCGACCAGCACTTCACCGCCATCGTGCCGGGAGAGTTTCAGAAACACCGCCACCTGCTGCGCTACCGCGTTCTCTTCACAGAGGCCTCCGGCCCCAGCGTCCGCCTGCCCTACGCCGACGACGAAAGCCCGAACTTTGCATGGTTCTGCTACGACGGCGTGCCCGCGTGGACCGGCGCGGCGCAACCCGGCAAGACTCCGCCGCTCCA
>CAMBZO010000198.1 GCA_945872195.1 Akkermansia muciniphila
TTCTCCAGCTCATCGAAAATCGGGCGGAAGATGTCGGTCTCGTAGTTGGAAATCTTCGCGTTGGCGAAGTCGGTGAGATTCTTCGTGCCTTGGATGATGCTAGTCACGCGCTCGAAGCCCATGCCGGTGTCCACGTGCTTCGCCGGGAGCGGGCTGAAGGTGCCGTCGGGGTTCGCGTTGAACTGGATGAAGACGTTGTTCCAGATTTCGATGCAGCGGGCGTCGCCTTGGTTGACGAGCGAACCCTTGGTGTCGCCGAGCGGCGTGAGGTCCACGTGGAGTTCCGAGCAGGGGCCGCAGGGGCCGGTCTCGCCCATCATCCAGAAGTTGTCTTTCTTGTTGCCGTTGACGATGTGGATGGCGGGGTCGAGGCCCACGGAGCGGAATTTCTCCGCCCAGAAGCTCCAAGCCTCCTGATCGAACTCGCTGGGGTCGCCCTTGGCTTTGTCGGGGTTGTAAACGGTCGCGTAGAGCCGCTGTGGCGGGAACTTCCACACTTCGATGACCAGCTCCCACGCCCAATCAATGGCCTCGCGCTTGAAGTAGTCGCCGAAGGACCAGTTGCCGAGCATCTCGAAGAACGTGTGGTGGTAGGTGTCCAGCCCGACGTCGTCGAGGTCGTTGTGTTTGCCGCCGGCGCGGATGCACTTCTGCGTGTCGGCGGCGCGGCCGGGCGAGTAGGGGCAGGGCGTCTGGTTGAGGAAGATGGGCACGAACTGGTTCATGCCGGCGTTGGTGAACAGCAGGTTGGGGCTGTCCGGCAGGAGGCTGGACGAGGCGACGATGGTGTGTTGCTTCGACCGGAAGAAGTCGAGGAACGACTGACGGATTTGCGTGCTGGTCATCATGGCGGAGCGGAAAGTAATTAGTAATTAGTGCTTAGTAAGCAGGGTTGAGTCGGCAGGCGTCGCGGGGCCGGCAGGCCACTGAACACTGAAGACTGAACACTGAAGACTTTCGGTAAACAGCATGGGAAATTAGCGACAAGCCGCGTTGCAAGGCGAGCGGAAGTTCTCGGGGGTCGGGCGAGTGAAGGCATAAACTTTGCCAGCCTCCGCGATTCGGGTGGAATAAACCCGCGCACCAAAAACTAAAATCCTTGAGCCCAAACCGAAGCTGCCGATACTCCATCCAACGACGGCGGCGGAGCGAGAGCGACGGACGCCGGTTCTTTTAAAACAGATTTCAGATTTGCCCTGCCCTGTTCGCGCTTCGGAAGCCAAGTCCTTGAACCGTAAGTTAACAAATCTTGGGGCCTTAACTTCAACGGCGGCTGTCAGGCCTTCACTGGAAGGCATAAGCCGCTGATTCGGCTCCACCTGTTTCTATCGCAGTTCACCAGGAACGGTTTTCACACGGCAATGGTGGGGCTTTTTCTTTACCGCCCGCCGCGATGGCTCTCGAAGCCGCGCGGCGGGCGGTTTGCTTTTCGCACAGTTATGCCGGAAACTGGCCTCGCTTACGCCGCTCCCGCCTACTTCCTGCCAAAGACCGAGCGCATCATGGCGAGAAAGGCGTGCTGTGACTCCGGCGCAGCAGCAATCCATTCGGCGAGATGGCGGTCGAAGGGTTTGGCGGCGTCGCGGTCTCGCGTGAGATTCAGGACGGTGAGAGATTCCCAACCTGCTGGCCGGGCTTCGAACAAGGGGAGGAGATGCCGGGCCACCACTAGGTTTTTGTCGCGCTGGGTTGGTGCCTTCCGGAGCGAATCGAGCTCGCTGGCGAACCATGCGCCGAACGGCGCCTTCGCTGGGAGCACGGTGGCGGACTGGGCGAGGCGCTCTTCAGCGTATTTGGTCAGTGCGGGAGCGTAATTCTTCCAGTTTGGATACGGCGGTTGCTCCGCCCAACTGCGGCTCATTGCGCGCAGGGCGAAGAGTGACGCAGTCTCGCACAGCGCCTCCTCGAACCACTGGTTGGCACCGTGGTTCCCGATCCAGCGTGTTTTCCAATCGCCGGCATGGCCAGCCAGGGCGTGGGCGAATTCGTGGGCAAACTGAAACGCGAACTGCGCCCAGTGTCGTCCCTCCGCCGTCAACCCGATCGCGATGCGTCCATCCGGACGGTGCTCGTGAAGAGTGATCGGAGTGGCACGCGAGCGGAAAACATGGAACCCCGTCGCTTCCCAGCTCGTATTCGGACAATGACTCCAAAGTGATTCGGCGGCAGAGATCAGCACGGCTCGAAGGTCTGCTTCCCGCACATCACCGAAACCGTCGGTGAGTTGGATGTCCAACTTTCTCCCATCCACGGGTTTTGAGTCAGCGGCGATCACCCAGCCGGAAGTAGCCGCCAACCCTGCCAGCACCGCTCGGCGACTAGGCCAGCCGCGCGTTGCAGGACCAGCCGAACCCAAGCTCACAGAGGCTACAGGCGCTATCTGGGGATGCATGGCAGCAGTTGGGAAGTGCACAACCCGTTGGCGTCACTTGAACCGCTCCAAGGTCCGCATGGTCTCGTCGAGGGTATATTTCAAATACTGGTCTTGGGGCAACTCGACGGACTCCAAGGCAATCTCCGCCGCCTTGCTCGTGTTGAAGAAGCTCAACGAGCGGACGGCTTCGAGGCGGACGCGGGGGTGCGGGTCTTTCACCAGCTTGGCGAGCGTGTCCAAAGGTCTGTTCACGCGGTCACGCCAGTAACAGTGGACACGGACGGCGGCGGCGCGGGCGCGGGGTTCGGTCGAGGCGAGGATTTCGTTCAGCAACGGCTCGTTCACGACGTTCATGACTTGGTGAAGCCAGAGGGCTTCGAGCCGGGCGTGCTCGAAGTTCGGGTCCGCACGGTTGAGGGCTTTGGTCCACTTCACGAGCGCGGCGATGACTTGGTTCACGGGGCGCGAGCCGAGTTCGGTCTTCGCGCGCTGGCGGGTGCGGTCCTCGGGTTCCTTGAGCAACTCCAGCAATGCTTCGATGCTCGCGCCGGCAATCTTCGCGGGCTTCAGCAGCGGGCGCTCGGGATAGGTGATGCGGTAGATACGGCCGTGGGTCTTGTCGCGCTGCGGGTCGCGAATGGAATACTGGAGGTGGCCGATGAGCGGCTCATGCCAGTCCACGACGTAGAACGCGCCGTCGGGGCCGAACTCGAAATCCACCGGGCGGAAGTTCTTGTCGTCGCTCATGAGCAGCGGCTCGATTTCCGTGCCGACAAAACCGGACTCCTTCTCCGCGACGGTGTGCTGGAGGATGCCTTGCACGCCGATGACGTTGTTGAGGAGGTAGCGGCCCTGCGCGTCGTCGGGGAAGTGGCGGCTGGAGACGAATTCGCAACCGGAGGTCGGGCGCACGCGCATCTGAATCCACTGCGGCATGGTCAAGTGCTTGTCCGGGAAAATCGTGCGGCCCGAGAAGGCGGTGCCGAAGAAGTTCTGCCCCGGTGAGGCATCGGCCACGAAGGTCTGGCCCCAGCGGTCGAAGGTCATGCCCCACGGGTTCGCGAAGCCGTAGCTGATGAACGTCTCGAACTTCCCCGTGCGCGGCTCGAAGCGATAGACGCCGGCGTTGTGGTTCTTCACCGGGCCGTAGGGCGTCTCGACCTGCGTGTAGAAGAACGTGCCTTCCAGCATATACAGCTCGCCGCCCGGCCCCTGTGTGAACGCGCTGATGGAGTGGTGCGAATCGCCGGAGTCGAAGCCGCCGAGGACGCGCTCGGAGTAGTCGGCGAGGTCGTCGCCGTTGGTGTCCTTGAGGAAGACGAGGTCCGGCTGCTGCGCGACGAGCACGCCGCCATTGTAAAACTCGAAGCCGGTCGGCACGTGCAGGCCGCGCGCGAAAATCGTGGACTTGTCCGCCTTCCCGTCGCCATCGGTGTCTTCGAGGATGACGAGCTTGTCGTCGGGCATGGAGCGGTTGCCGAGGCGGTCCACGAGCGGCTGATACTGCGGGTAGCTGGGCATGGTGCAGACCCAGAGGCGGCCGCGCGCATCGAAAGCCATCGCCACGGCGTTCGCGACTTCAGGGAACTGCTCCTCGGAGGCGAAGCAGTTGATGGCGTAGCCGGGCGCGAGCTTGAACTGCTTGAGCGCCTCGCTGACGGGCAGGTAGGTGAGCACGTCCGCCTCGCCGGACTTGCTGCTCATGCCGCCCTTGAGGATCAAGTTCGCAGCCTTCTCACGGTTCACGCGGCCCGCCCCGAAGTGCGTCTTCACGGGGAGGAACGGCGGGACGTTCGAGTCATCAATCGTCGCGGGGACGGCTTCGCCTTGCGCGACCTTCCACGCGCGGGCGTCGCGGTTGGCGACCATCACGTCCAGGACGGCGCGCTCGCGCTCCATCACGTCGGCGTTGCGCTGCTCGCCGTCGCTGAACTTCACGAGCGAGCGCTTGCCGTAGATGTAGTAGCCGTTGACCGCGCGGTAGCGGTGGAACCACTGGTAGTTCTTCTCGTTCAGCTCGGCGCGGAGCTTGGCGTTGAAGTCCGCCGGCGCACCGGCCTTGCCGAACAAGCCCTCGTCGAGCAGCCGCGCGATAGCTTTGTGGCCGTCGGTGTTCAGGTGAACGCCGTTGTGCGTGAGCTTAAATTTTGTGGCGGAATACACCTTGAGTGTGGGTGTGAAAAGATCCACGAACGGCACGCCCACTTCCTTCGCCACCGCTGCCATCGCGTCGGTGTAGAGCTTGAGGTTCGCGTTGTTGGCCTTGCCGTCGGGGAGGTTCGGGTTACCGAGATTCTCGTGAGCGATGGGCGAGACGAGCGCGAGCCGGGGCGCGCCCGCGCCGGAGTAGTTCTGCTTCCGCGTGTGCTCGATGAAGTGGGTGAGGTCGGCCTTGAACTTCGCCACGCCCGCCGGCCCAGCGAAGGACTCGTTGAATCCGAAGAAGGCGAGGACCACCGTGGCCTTGCTGAAGGTGAGGTGCTGGTCGGGGGAACCGAAGTTTTGCGAGCGCAGCCGCGCGGGGAGCACCTTGTCGCCCTTGGAGTAAGAGGAGTTCTCGATGACCAGCTCAGTCTTGAGGTCCACCTCGTCGGCGGTGAAGGCGAGGTTGCGGACGACGAGGTTGAGCTTCGGGAAGCGCTGGTGCAGGAGCGTCTCCCAGTGGTTGTCGTGCTGCATCCGCTCGGCGAGCGCGTTGCCCAGGAGACAGACATGGTCGCCGGGTTGGAGTTCGAGCCGCCCGGGCGCGGAAGCCGGAGCTGCGGAGATCTGGATGGCCAATGCGAAGATGGCGGCAAAGGAGGCAAGGTGCTTCATGGTGACAGGCAGTTGAAAGACGGGCGGATTGTTGCCGCGTGTTCCAATGCGAGGCAAGCCGACAGGAGCAACCAAGCGAAGACCAAAAAAGGGAGACTGCCGCGGGCAAACAGGCCCGGCGGCAGTCTCTTCGCAATAGAACTAACTATGACACACCCAATCTGGTTTCAGGCCATTGCCAATTGTGGGAGCGGGACGCGGACGTGGTGAACCGGGTGATTGAACTGGAGCACCTTCCGGCACGCTTCGTCGAAGCCATTGACGAGAAAGTCATGGTGGCCGGAGCCGTTCCAGGCCGACTTGATGAGCACTGAGTTGCAGCCGGCTACGAAGGCAGCAGAGGCGTCCTGCCACTTGTCGCTGATGGCGAAACTGCGCTCCATGTC
>CAMBZO010000199.1 GCA_945872195.1 Akkermansia muciniphila
GCGCTTCAGCGCCTGCCGGTGCGCGAGCTGCCGGACATTGACCCGCCCATCGTCAGCGTCACGACCGTCTATCCGGGCGCGAACGCCGCGGTCGTCGAGACCGAGGTCACGGAGCGGCTGGAGGAGGAGATTAACAACATCGAGGGCATCAAGACGCTCACCAGCCAGAGCCGCGAGGAGGTCAGCAACATCACCATCGAGTTCGACCTCTCGCGCGAGATTGACCTCGCCGCGCAGGACGTGCGTGACCGCGTCGCCCGCGTGCGCGGCAAGCTGCCCCAGACCATCCTGGAACCCATCGTCGCCAAGCAGGACGCCGACGCGCAGGCCGTCATCTGGATTGGCGTCAACAGCGCGCAGTTCAGCCCGCTGGAGCTCACGCAGCTCGCGGAGAAGCAAATCAAGAACCGGCTCCAGACCATTCGTGGTGTGTCGGGCGTCATCATTGGCGGCGAACAACGCTTCGCCATCCGCCTCTGGCTCGACTCGGAGAAGATGGCCGCGCACCAACTCACCGTGCTGGAGGTGGAGCGCGCGTTGAAGCAGCAGAACGTCGAACTGCCCAGCGGGCGCGTCGAAAACCTCGACCGCGAGATGACCATCCAGACGCGCGGCGAGCTGAAGACTCCCGCGCAGTTCAACAACCTCGTCGTCAAGAACGACGGCGTGAAGCTTGTCCGCCTCCGCGACATCGGCGAGGCCAAGGCCGGCGTCGAGAACGAGCGCACCATCGCGCGCAACAACGGCCGCCCGTGCATCTTCCTCGGCATCGTTAAGCAGTCCAAGGCCAACACCGTCGAGGTCGCGCGCGCGGTGAAGGAGGAGGTCGCCCGCATCCGCGAGACCCTCCCGCCGGGCATTGAGATGGTCTTCAACTACGACGAGTCCATCTTCGTCGAGGCGTCCATCGCGGAGGTCTGGAACACGCTCGGCGTCGCCTTCGCACTGGTCGTCATCCTCATCTGGGTTTTCCTTGGCAGCGTGCGCTCGACGCTCATCCCCGCCGTGGCGATTCCCGTCTCCATCATCGGCACCTTCGCCATCCTCCAAGCCTTCGGCTACTCGGTGAACATGCTCACCATGCTCGCGCTGGTGCTCGCCATCGGCGTGGTCGTGGACGACGCCATCGTGGTGCTGGAGAATATCTACCGCCACATCGAGGCGGGCATGACGCCGATGGCGGCCGCGAAGAAGGGCATGGATGAAATCTCCTTCGCCGTCATCACCATCACGCTCTCGCTCATCGTCGTGTTCCTGCCGCTGGCCTTCCTCAAGGGCGCGACGGGCCGGCTCTTCATGGAGTTCGCCGTCGCCGTCTGCGGGGCCGTCGCGGTCTCGGCGTTCGTCGCGCTGTCGCTCTCGCCGATGCTCGCGGCGCGCGTGTTGAAACCCATTGCGGCCAACCACAAGAAAGTTTTCTTCCTGCGCTGGTTTGATGCAGTGCTCGGTTGGTTCACGCGGCTCTATGGCACCGTGCTGCGCGGGCTGGTGCGGCTCGTGTCTGCCGTCCTGCGGCCCTTCGTGGCGCTCGGCTGGTTCGGACGCGCGGTGGCGTTCATCGGCACACTCGCCGCGCTCGGGGCGTTCGCGTGGGTGCTGAACGTGCCGCTGCTCGGTAAGCTGGAAGGCGAGTTCCTGCCCGAGGAAGACAAAGGCCGACTGCTGTGCTTCGTCTTCGCGCCGGAGGGTTCCACCAGCGAATACACCGACCGGCAGGTGAAGGAGATGGAGGCTATTATCAAAGACGTGCCCGAGGTGGAAGCGTTCGGCTCCATCATCGCCTTCGCGCTCAACGGCCCCGGCCAGGCGAACGCCGCCATCCTCTTCGTCCGGCTGAAGGACCACAAAGAGCGCACGCGCAACGTCCGTGAAATCGTGAACGGCCCCGGCGGCTTGCGCATGAAGCTCTTCAACGAGGTCGAGGGCGCCATCGCCGTGCCGAACATTCCCAAGGCGATTGGCCGCGGCTTCGGCGCGCCCTTCCAGCTCGTCATCCAAGCGCAGGACCTCGACGCGTTGAACGGCTACGTCAACGAACTGCTCGGCAAGCTTCGGTCCGAAAGTTATCTCGTGAACGTCCGCTCCAGTTTCGAGGTCACGAAGCCCGAGCTGCGCCTCGACGTGGACCGCGACCGCGCCGCCGCGCTCGGGGTCAGCATCGAGGACGTGTCGCGCACGCTGCAAATCCTCTTCGGCGGCCTCGACCTCAGCCGCGTGAAGCTCGACGGCAAGCAGTATCAAGTCATCACGCAGCTCCAGCGCTCCTCCCGCCTCACTCCGCAGGACCTCGACCGGCTCTACGTGCGGAACAAGGACGGGCAGCTCATTCAACTCAGCGCCATCGTGCGCCGCGAAACAGGCAGCGCGCCGAATGTCGTCGAGCATTTCAACCGCATGCGCAGCGCGACGATTTCTGGTTCCCTCAACGGCGTCCCACTCGGCACGGCGATTGACCGCGTCGAGGCATTGGTGAAAGCGGACTTGCCCCCCGGCTTTCTCTACGACTGGACGGGCGAATCGAAGGAATTCAAGAACGCGTGGCAGGAGTTCCTCGTCGTGCTCGTGCTCGCGCTCATCATCACCTACATGGTGCTGGCCGCGCAGTTCGAGAGCTTCCTGCATCCGCTCACCGTGCTGCTGTCCGTGCCGCTCGCGGGCGTCGGCGCGCTCGGCCTGCTGTGGCTCGTGGACTATCTCGGGAAGACCGGCGTCATCAAGGAAGTGCCGGCGATGAACATCAATCTGTTCAGCCTCATCGGCTTCGTGCTGCTCGTCGGGCTGGTCACGAAGAACGCAATCTTGCTCGTCGAGTTTGCCAACCAAGAAGTCGAGAAGGGCGTGGACCCGCGCGAGGCCATCGTGAACGCGGGCACCGTGCGCCTGCGGCCCATCCTGATGACGGCGCTCTCGACCATCGCGGGCATCATCCCCATCGCCATCGGCATGGGCGCTGGCGCGGAGAGCCGCCGCCCGATGGGCGTGTGCGTCATCGGCGGCATGGTGAGCAGCACGTTCCTGACGCTGTTCGTGGTGCCGATGGTCTATACCGCGTTCAGTGCCGTGGCGGGGAAGTTCTCGAAGCCCGCTCCCGTGACGGCTCCGTCCCCTGCCCCGCCCGCTGAGGCGATTCCGGCAAAGTAGTCATGGAAATGCTCCGTGCTCCTGTGCCAGCCGACTGGCTGCCGCGCGTGCTGGCGAACTTGCCCGCCGTGCTTGTGGACCATGCGCATCTCGAACGCAAGGCCGCCACCACCGCCATCACGCTGGAGCGCTACTGCGACCTCTTCGGGCGCGTGGAGGAGCTCAACGCCATCGCCATCGAGGAGATGCAGCACTTCCAACTCGTGCTCGCGCTCCTCAAGCGGCGTGGCATCCCATTCGCGCAGCCTCATCCCAGCCCGTGGATTTCCGGCCTCATGCACGCGATGCGGAAGGGCATGCGGTTGCAGGTCATCGACCATCTCATCTGCTGCGCGATCATCGAGGGCCGAAGCTGTGAGAAGTTCCAGATCCTCTCCCGTGAACTGACGCACGACCCGGAGCTCGCTGCGTTCTACGGCAGTCTTGTCGAGTCCGAGGGCAACCACTACGCCACCTACCTCCTCATGGCCCGCGCGATTAACGCCGCTGAGACTGCGCGCCGCCTCGACTTCTTCCTCGATCTTGATGCGGAACTCATCCGCCAGCCGCACGACTTGGCGATTCTGCACTGATGCCGCCGGGTGCGCGCCTCACACCTGCTTGGTCAAACTCACTCCCAGCTTCAGCAGCTTCTGCACGTCTGCATCCGATTGCGCCTCCGCGTAGATGCGCAGGATGGGTTCGGTGCCGGAGCCGCGCAGCATGAGCCATGAGCCGTCTGCACCGCAGAACTTCACACCGTCGTAGCTCTTCACTTCCTTGAGCTTGGACTTGTTCAACTTGTCGGGCGGGTGCGTTTTGCAGAACTGCATCAACGCAGCGCGTTTCTCCAGCGGGAAGCGCGTGTCGATGCGCCCGTAGCGGTGTGGGCCGTAGTCCTTCTCCAGTTGCGCGAGCAGCTTGGTCAGGGGCTTGCGCTCGGTGGCGAGCAGCTCCAGCAGCATCAGTCCGGCAAGAATCCCATCGCGCTCCGGGACATGGCCGGGGAAGCCGATGCCGCCGCTTTCCTCGAAGCCGAGCAGCACGCCACCCTTGATGATCTCGCTCGCGATGTATTTGAAGCCAACGCCGGTCTCGACCAGTTCCAGGCCGAGCGCGGCGCACATCTTGTCCACCATGCTCGTCGTGGTCAGGGCTTTCACCACGCGGCCCTTCTGGCCTTTGTTGACGGCGTAATGGCGGAGGAGGAGGCAGATGAGTTGGTGCGTGGAGAGCGGGCTGCCGCGCCCGTCCATGCCGCCCACGCGGTCGGCGTCGCCGTCGGTGACGAGGCAGAGGTCGTGCGGGTGCCGGGCGAGATAGGCCATGCTGCGGCCGTAGTTCTTCGCGATGGGCTCGGGGTTGATCCCGCCGAAGAAGGGGTCGTGCGCGGCGTTGAGCGTGGTGACTTTGCAAGTGGTGCCGGCCAGCAGGCGGTCGAAGCAGCCGGCGCCCACGCCGAAGAGGGCTTCGTGGGCGAACTTGAGCTTCGACTTCGCGATGAGCGGGAAGTTCACGAGCTTCTTCAACGCCGCATAGTAGGGCGGGCAGATGTCCTTCACCGTGATGTGGCCGGACTTCACGGCCTCGGCTAAGGGCATGGCCTGAACGGGGGACTTGTTCAGCCGCGCCTCCACTCCGGTGCAAACTTCCGGCGGGGCGGAGCCGCCGAAGTGGGCCTTGAGTTTGAAGCCGTTGAAGATCGCGGGGTTGTGGCTCGCGGTGATCATCACGCCGCCGATGCCGCCCTGCTTCTTCACCGTCCACGAGACGGCGGGCGTGGGCGTGGGGCGGTCGGTCAGCGTGACGATGAAGCCGTTCGCCGCAAGAATCTCCGCCGTGCGCTGGGCAAACTGCTCGGAGAGGAAGCGCCGATCATAGCCGACCACGGCGTGGTTCGTGACGCCGGCGACCGAGTTCGCGTTCCAGTAATCCGCGGTGGCTTGGGCGACGCGGCTGAGGTTCTCGAAGGTGAAGTCTTCCGCGATGACAGCGCGCCAACCGTCGGTTCCGAATTTTATTTTGGCCATAGAGCAAAGGGTGCCCGCGGATAAAGCGGACTACACAGATAGAGGCAAGCTGGCGGCATCCGGCTTCTCACACTGCAAGTCTGCCAGCGCCGGGTCGTTCTTCTCCGCAAGGCCGCGCATCTTTTTGACCGCCGCCTTGAGGCTGTGCTGGCCGAAGATGCCCGTGCCACTCACGAAGACGTCCGCGCCCGCGCGGGCGCATTCGCCCACGGTGCCGAAGGTGATGCCGCCGTCCACCTCGATGTGATAATCGAGGCCGAGTTCGCGCTTCCACACGGCGGCTTGCTGGATCTTCGGCACGCACTCGTGGATGAAGGGCTGGCCGCCGAAGCCAGGGTTCACCGTCATCACCAGCAGCAGGTCAATGTGGTCGAGGAACGGCCGGACATTCTCGATGGCCGTGGGCGG
>CAMBZO010000200.1 GCA_945872195.1 Akkermansia muciniphila
CCGTAGGTGAAGTTCACCGTCCCATCAATCGGGTCCACCACCCAGCGCGCCGCGGACGCCGGGTCGCCGAGGATGCCCTCCTCGCCAAGAATCGCGATGGTCGGAAACGCCCGTCGCAGCGCGCGCTCGATGAGCTTCTGGCAACGCACATCCAGCTCCAACTTGATGTCGTGCTGCGTAGCCTCGTTGATGCGCTTGGGCCGCGAAAGGTTTTGCCGCATGAGCTTCCCGGCCGCGCGGGCTGCCTCCGTGGCGGTGGTCAAGGCGCGCTTCAAGGCGCGGGGATTTTGTTCCATGCGCCGAGTCTAAATGCACGGGCAGGACAAAGGAAGCGGGCGCTTGGCAGAGCACTATTACGGCAAAGCGGCATTGGCATCCCGGTCGGCCCGGTGTTCAATTCGCGCTTGGCAAACAGCGTGCATCCACCATCCACATCCGACCTCGCAGCCCGCGCGCGTCACGTTCGCGACGCGCTCCCGCCCGGTGGCCTCTTCGCCGACCAGCAGTGGCGTGTCTCGCCCCAGCCCTTCGCACTCGGCCCGGAGCTGGCGCAGGAACTCGACACGCTCGGGCGCGTGCTGCTCCAGTTCTATCGCGCGGTCAACCTGCTCTATCGCAAGAGCGTCGAGGGCAAGCAGCCGGAGTGGATTGCCCGCTGGCTGGACCAGGGGAAGCCCGCGTGGCTGGTGGAACTTCAGCGCCACCCGGCGCTCAAGAACGAGCTGCCGCGCGTCATCCGCCCGGACATCCTGCTCACAGAGGACGGTTTCGCCATCACGGAGCTGGACAGCGTGCCCGGCGGCATCGGGCTGACGGCGTGGCTGGGCGGCGTGTATTCAGAAGTCAGAAGTCAGGAGTCAGGAGTCATCGGCGGCGCGGAGGGGATGCTCAAAGGCTTCGCCTCCATCTTCGGAGACGCGCAGCGAGTGCACATCGTCGTCTCGGAGGAGTCGGCCAGTTACCGCCCGGAGATGAAATGGCTCGCCAACCAACTGAACGCAGCCAGCGGCCGCTCGTTCCACCTTCAACCCTCCACCTTCAACTCCCCCTCCCCCGGCGACGCCGTCTACCGCTTCTTTGAACTCTTCGACGTGGCGAACGTGGCGGGCGCGCGCCGGGTCTTCGAGCTGGCGACGGAGAAACAAATCCGCCTCACGCCACCGCCGCGTCCGATGTTCGAGGAGAAGCTGCTCTTCGCCCTCTTGTGGAATCGTAACCTGCGCGCCTTCTGGCGACAGGAACTCGGCGAAAGCTTTCTCACCCGCCTGCAAAAGGCCGTCCCCTACACGTGGGTTGTGGACCCGACGCCGCTGCCGCCGCACGCCGCGTTCCCTGAGCTGAACCTCACGGACTGGCGGCAGCTCATGACGCTCTCGCAACGCGAGCGCGAGCTGATTCTGAAAATCTCCGGCTACTCCGAGGAGGCGTGGGGGGCGCGCGGCGTTTACCTCGGCAGCGATCTCTCGGCCGAGGAATGGAGCGGGGCCGTGACCAAGGCTCTCTGCGACTTCGACCGCTCCCCTTACGTGCTCCAGCGCTACCACAAGCCCCGCCTCGTCGAGGCGAGCTGGTTCGATTTCGACCGCGACAAACTCATGCCGATGCCGGGGCGCGTGCGCTTGTGTCCGTATTACTTCGTCGGTGGTGAAGGCGACGCCGCGCGGGCGAACCTCGGCGGAGTGCTGGCAACGATTTGCCCGGCGGACAAGAAAATCATCCACGGGATGAAGGACGCCGTGCTCGTGCCGTGCGCGGTGTGAATGCGCGCTGACCGTGTGGGCCGTCAGGCCAAACTCACACCATCTCCGGCGCGTGAAAGTTCTCCGACGGCTTGAAGCGCGGGTTGCCGTCCGCGCCCTCGATATACTCAAAGACCTTGCCCTCGAAGTTGCGCAGGACCACGCGGTCGGCGTTGCGGCTCAGGACGTAGTCGGGGTTCACGGGCACCTTGCCGCCGCCGCCGGGGGCATCAATGACATACTGCGGCACGGCGTAGCCCGTCGTGTGGCCGCGCAGGGATTTCATGATTTCCAAACCCTTGCGCACGCTCGCGCGTAGGTGCGCGCTGCCGGCGATGAGGTCGCATTGATAGACGTAGTAGGGGCGCACGCGGCAGATGAGGAGCTTCTGCACGAGCGCCTTCATCACGAGGGGGTCGTCGTTGACGTGCTTGAGGAGGACCGACTGGTTGCCCAGCGGGATGCCGGCGTCGGCGAGGCGACCCAGGGCATCGCGGACCTCGGTGGTCAACTCGCGCGGGTGGTTCGCGTGGATGCTGATGAAAAGCGGGTGGAATTGCCGCAGCATCGCGCACAGCTCGGGCGTGATGCGTTGCGGGAGGAAGAGTGGGATGCGCGTGCCGATGCGGAGGAACTCGATGTGCTTGATGGCCCGCAGCCGGGTGAGGAGATACTCGAGCTTCTCGTCGCTGAAGAGCAGCGGGTCGCCGCCGGAGAGGAGCACGTCGCGGATTTCCGGGTGCGTGGCGATGTAATCAATCTGCCGGTCGAACTCCGGGTGGAAGTCATAGCCGCTGGCGTTGCTCACGAGCCGCGAGCGCGTGCAATAGCGGCAGTAGGCGGCGCAGCGGTCCGTGACGAGGAACAGCACGCGGTCGGGGTAGCGATGGACGAGTCCGGGCACCGGCGAGTGCGCGTCTTCGCCGCAGGGGTCGGACATTTCCCACGACGCGGTGTTCGTCTCCTCCAAGCGGGGAATCATCTGCCAGCGGATGGGACAGTTCTCGTCCTCGGGGTCAATGAGGTTGAAGAAGTGCGGCGTGATGGCCATCGCCAGCTTGGTGCGGCAGAGGATGGCTCCGGCGCGTTCCGTGGGCGTGAGCGTGGGGAGGAACTTCTCGAGCTGCTCGACGGTCGTGACGCGATGCTTGAGCTGCCACTTCCAGTCGTTCCACTCCGCGTCGGGGATGTGCGCCCACGCGCCGCGCCCGGCGGGGTGGAACTGTTTGAGTGCTTGGAGGTGCTGGTCTGAAGGCGGCTCCTCGCCGTCCGCCGCTACGAAGTCCCGTGACATGATGGGCGGACTATAAAAGCCGAGGCGGGCGAGTCAAGTGAGCGGCCCGTGTCGCTTGGCGGCGCGGCAGCAGCACCGCTTAGAAGAATACCTCTCGCTCCTCCCTGCTTCTCTGTTAGTCTCCGCGAGTCGTTTCGACAATCGCATGACACCCAAACTGTTCTCCGAGCTCGGCCTGTCCCCCGAACTCCTCAAGGCCATAGCCAAACTTGGCTTCGAGCAGGCCGCGCCCATCCAGGCCGCCGCCATCCCCGTTTTGATGGCCGGCAAGGACGTCGTCGGCCAGTCCCAGACCGGTTCCGGCAAGACCGCCGCCTTCGCCATCCCGGCCATTGAGAAGACCGACCCCCAGCTCCGCGCCGTCCAAGTCCTCATCCTCTGCCCCACCCGCGAGCTCGCCGTCCAGGTCTGCGAAGAGGTCCACAAACTCGCCTTCTTCAAGCGCGGCATCCATGCCCTCCCCATTTACGGCGGCCAATCCTACGACCGCCAGCTCATCGGCCTCCGCCAAGGCGCGCAGATTGTCATCGGCACCCCCGGCCGCGTCATGGACCACATGGAGCGCGGCACCTTGCGCCTCGACCAGCTCAAGATGCTCATCCTCGACGAGGCCGACGTCATGCTGAACATGGGCTTCCGCGACGACATCGAGCACATCCTCAAGTCCACTCCCCCCACGCGCCAGACCGTCTTCTTCAGCGCCACCATGCCGCGGCCCATCCGCGACCTCATCGAGCGCCACTCCAAGTCCCCGGAGAACGTCCGCGTGGAGCAAGCGGCCATGACCGTCCCCACCGTCGAGCAAATCTACTTCGAGGTGGACCGCCGCTGGAAAATCGAAGTCCTCACCCGCCTCATTGACGTTCACGACCTCAAGCTCGGCATCGTCTTCTGCAACACCAAGCGCATGGTGGACGAACTCGTCGAACACCTGAACACGCAGGGTTATTCCGCCGAAGGTCTGCACGGCGACATGAACCAAGCCCAGCGCGACCGCGTGATGAACAAGTTCCGCAAGTCCGGCCTCGAATTCCTCGTCGCCACCGACGTCGCCGCGCGCGGCATCGACGTGGACGACATCCAAGCCGTCTTCAACTACGACCTCCCCTACGACGTCGAGGACTACGTCCACCGCATCGGCCGCACCGGCCGCGCGGGGCGCAGCGGCATGGCCTTCTCCTTCGTCGCCGGCCGCGAGCTTTTCCAAATCCGCAACATCGAGCGCTTCACCAACATGCGCATCCAGCGCGGCCGCGTCCCTTCCGTGGAAGAAGTCGAGGAAGCCCGCGCCAACCTCATGCTGGACCGGGTCCGCCTCACCCTCCAAGTCGGCAAATTCAACCGCCAAGACCACGCCGTCGAACGCCTCCTCGAAGAAGGCTTCGACAGCACCGACATCATCTCCGCGATGCTCCACCTCCTTGAAGGCGGCTCCCCCGGCGAGCCCGACAAAACCGAGAAGTCCGCCCCCATCGCCCGCCCCGTCCCCGGCGTTCCTGCCGCGCCTGCCGCGCCCGCGCCCATCGCGCGAGCTGCCAAGCCAGAAGTCAGGAGTCAGGAGCCAGGAGCCAGGACTCCCGCCGCACCCCGGAGCGCATCCCCCGCCCCCGGAGCGCAGGCTTCCAAACCCGCTGCATCACCTGCTTCCAAACCGGCAGCACGTCCGGCCACCCAACCCGCCCCCAAAGCCCCGACGCGAGCGAACATTCCCCCGCTCCCAGCGGAAGAGGTCCGGGGTGATGGAGAAGCCGTCCTGCCGCCCGCAACTTCCGTATCCGGACAGGCAGAACCGAACGTAATCCAGCCGCCGGAACAAAGAATCCAGTCGCCCGAACACCAAAGTCGCCCGCCGGAACAGGGAATCCAGTCGCCCGAACACCAAAGTCGCCCGCCGGAACACGGAACCCAGCCTCCGGAGCATGGAACCCACGCGCCGCAACAGGGAACCCAGCCTCCGGAATACGCAATCCAGTCGCCGGAGCATGGAACCCACGTGCCCGAACACAAAACCACCCCAGCGAAGCGCCAAAAGCCCCCGACCGAACAGCGCCCCTTCCCGGCGCAAGCCCCCAGCGCCCCCGCCCGAGGCCAAGATTCTGTTCCCCAAGAGGCTGTTTCTTCCCCCGCCTCCGGTTCCGCTGAGCTGAAACTCCCAGTCGAACCCGCCGACGAGCCTCTCTCGGGCCTCGATGCCCAGCCCTCCAGCGCCGCCGACCTGCGCGCACTCATCAACCAGCCCCGCAAACCCGGCCCTCCGAAGAAAGAACTCCGCACCGCTCTGGACCGCCCCGCCGCACGCCAGCCCGTCCGCCGCGATTACGACCAATACGAAGACCAACCCCGCGAACGCCCCCAACCCGACGACCCCAGCCCCGGCCAAGGCTCCATCGCCCCCGGCTACCCACCGCGCCGCCCCGCCCCCAGCCGCGGCACGCCCGCCGAGATGACCCGCCTCTGGATGAGCGTCGGCGAGCAGCACGGCGTCGCCCCCGGCG
>CAMBZO010000201.1 GCA_945872195.1 Akkermansia muciniphila
CGGAAGCGCGCGCGATTTCCTTCTGGAGGCGCGCGAGGATGCGAGCCTGCTCGACTACGACTTGGTTGAGTTGCTCGTGCTGATGCTCCATGTGCGCGAGGGCTGATTCGAGTTTTTGGAGCCGCGTGTCAACGGTCGTGTCCATAACCCAGCGTAGGCGGAGGCTCCTGGGAATGTCGAATGCCGAGTCAGTGGCGCGACTCCGCCGCTCCGCCCGTCACTTTCGCCGGCAGGTCGCCTTCGCCGAGCTTGCGCTTGAAGAGTTCGAGGACGAGGCCGTAGCAGGCGAGGGCGAGCGCGGGGTCGTAGCGGTGGCCCTCGTCGCGGAGGAAGGCGTGCTGACCGTTGAACTCGTGCCAGGTGAAGTTCAGGTTCGCGTCGGCCATCGCGTTGTGGAGGAGGGCGCGGCCTTCGCGGGGGACGTGCGGGTCCTGGCGGCCCCAAATCATGAGCATCTCGGCGGTGAGCTCGGGCATGCGGTCGAGGGTGTTGTCGCACGTGCCCTTGCCGAGGCCGCGCTTGTGGATGTCGGTGGCGTAGCAGCACACGCCGGCCAGCACGCCGGGGTTCATGCTTGCGCGGAAGCTCAGGTGCCCGCCGATGCAGATGCCCATCACTCCGAGCTTGCCGGTGCAGGCCGGGTGCGCACGGAGGAAGTCCAGCGCGGCGCGTGCGTCGGCGTCGTAGCTGGCGAGTTCCTTGGCGGTCTTCAACTCGTTGCCTTTGTCCGCGCCGGCCTGGTCGTAGGCGAGCACGGTGCCGGCGGGGAGGAACTCATGGTAAATCTCCGGCACGGCGACGACGAAGCCGTGGCCGGCGAGCAACGCGGCGGTGCGGCGGATGGGGCCGGTGACTTGGAAAATCTCCGAGTAGAGCAGGATGCCGGGATACTTCCCTTCCGCAGCGGGGCGGAAGACGTGGGTCCGCATCGGGCCAGTCGGCGTGGGGAGGTCGGCGAACTCGGTGTCTTTGATGACCATGAGGTGAGCTGGGAAGTTCAGACCGGATTACAGCAATTCCACTGCGCGGGCCAGCTCGGCGTCCGTGTTGTAGAAGTGCGGCGAGAGGCGGATGTAGTGCTTGCCCGTGCGGTCGGCGCGAAGTGAGGTCACAACGCCTCCGTCGGCGAGGCGTTGGTGGATGGCGGGCAGGTCGGAGGCTTCGCGGGTGATGCTGATGATGCCGGCGCAGTTCTCGGGCGGGGCGGTGGCGTTGAACACGGTCCAGCCCTTGGCCTGCAACTCGGGGACGAGGAACGCGCGTTTACGCAGCAGTTCGGCGGCGATGTTCGCCACGCCAACTTCGGCGATCATGTCCATCGCAGCCTTGAGGCCCACGATACCAAGAACGTTGTGCGTGCCGGCCTCGAAGCGGCGCGCCCCGGAGTGGTAGGTGAGCTCGTCCTGCGCGGTGTAGTTCGGGCAGCGGACGTTGTTCCAACCGAGCGCGATGGGGCGCAGCTTGTCCTGCACTTCCTTGCGCACGTAGAAGATGCCGGCGGCGCACGGCGAGAGGAGCCATTTGTGTCCGTCCGCGGCGAGGAAGTCCACGTGCTTCACGGAGACGGGGAATGCGCCGAGCGTTTGCATCGCGTCCACGCAGAAGAGGATGCCGCGCGCGCGCAAAGCCTTGCCGATGGCGTCGAGGTCAATGCGCCAGCCGGCGATGAAGTGCGCGGAAGTGAGCGCGACGAGCCGCGTGTTCTCGTCCACCTGCCCGAGCACGTCCACGGAGCGGATGCGGCCCAGCTCGCGGGTGTTGAGGTAGCGGACTTTCACGCCCTGCGCGGCGAGGGCCATCCACGGGTAGACGTTCGAGGGAAAGTCGTCGTGGTAGATGACGATGTTGTCGGTGCGGCGGAAGGTGAGGCCGCCGGCGACCATGCTCAACGCGAGCGAGGTGGGGCCGACGAAGGCGATTTCATCCGGCTGCGCGCCGACGAGGAGCTTGGTGGCGGACTCGCGGGCGGCGCGGTGGAGCTTGGGCAACCATATCTCCTGGTCGTCCTGCGTGGCGAGGAAGCTGTAGTGCCCGATGGCGTCGGCGGCGCGGCGGGCGAGGGGCGCGACGCCGGCGTGGGCGAGGTAAGCCTTGCTGCGGCAGACGGGGAATTCGTCCTGGCGGAGGCGCTCGTCCGAGAGGATTTCGGAAACGGTCATGAGCCGACTTTGAATGACCAATGACGCGATGTCCAACGACCAATCAATGCCCAATGACTGCTGGCTGGGTATCGGATGGGGATTGGGTCATTCGCCCCTCACTGCGAGAGCACGTTGTTGATGTTGTTGAAGTAGCCGGCCCAGAACATCACCACTTGGGCGCCGATGGCGATCATGATGAGCAGGATGATGCCGATGGTCAGGCCGCGCGTGAACATTTGCATCTGCCGGTGGCCTTCCACGCGGCTGTATTCGTGGAGGCGCTTGAGAGTGTCGTCGAGCTGGCCGCTGATTTCGCCGGTGCGGTAGAGGCTGATGAACATGGCGGGGAAAACGTCCGTGTCGGCGAGGATTTCAGCGGGGGTCAACTGCTCGGTCTCGATTTTCGGGCGCCACTTCATCACCTCGCGGGCGAGCGCGGGCGACCCGCTGGCGCGCGCGGCCAGTTCCCACGAGTCCACGATGCCGACGCCGGCGGAGATGAGCGCCTCCAGCGCGGCGGTGAGGCGGGCGATGGCGAGGTTGCGCCGGGCGGTGCCCAGCACGGGGACGAGCCCCATGAGTTGCTCCATCGTCGCACGCCACCACAGCGCCCGCGCCCCGCCGCCGCCCAACACGAGGGCGGCGCCGAGGCCGTAGAGGGTGCCGAAGGCCAACGCCTTGCTCACGAGGAGCGCCGTCCACTGGCCCTGCAAAACTGCCGCGACCAGCAGGCTCACCGGGAAGACCAGCAGCGCGAAATGGACAATGCAGAAGGGGTAAATCATCTGCCCGATGACCTCGCGCACGAGCTTGGCACGCTCCTCGTAGTAGCTGGAGAGGAGGCGGAAACACTGGTCGAGGCGGCCGGACTTTTCGCCGGCTTCCAGCAGCGCCTTGTCGAAGATGGGCAACCAGTCGCCCACCGCCTCCAGCGCGCCGACGAAGGAGTTGCCGCCCTTGAGTTCCACGAGCATCTGCGCGACGGGCTTGCGATAGGAAGCGGACGGAGGACTCTTCCCGACGGTCTGGAGCGCGGCGATGATGGGCAGGCCTGCCCGGATCATCGAGGAGAGCTGGTAGTAGAACTCGCCGCGTTGGGCGAGTGCGCGAGGCGTGAGGAGGAGGGCCATGTTACCTCCTCATGCGGCTCAGGCGATCTGATCGAGCTGCGCCTTCAAGTCTTTCTTGGAGCGAGCGCCGACCATCTGTGCGACGACTTGGCCGCCCTTGAAGAAGAAAAGTGCGGGGATGCTTTGGACGCCATACTGGCCGGCGAGCATCCCGGCGTGGTCCACGTTGACCTTGGCAATCTTCACCTTGCCGGCGTATTCGGTGGCCAGCTCGTTGAGGACGGGGATGAGCATCTTGCACGGCCCGCACCACTCGGCCCAGAAGTCCACGAGGACGGGGACGGTGGATTTTAGGACGTCGGCTTCAAAGGAAGCTTCGGTGACGTTGACGATGTTGCCTTCAGCCATAGGAGAATTAGTTGTGAAATTGACCGAGCACGGCGTGCTATTTGCCGCCGCCGATGAGCATGAGCAGGTGAACGACGGCCGCGATGCCAGTCACCAGAGCGAGACCCGCGAGCAGGTAGTCCGGCCAGCCCGCTGCACGAACCACGACGCCGCCCGGTGGAACCGATATCGGCGCGGAGGTCATCGCCTGCTTTGGGAGCGCCTTTATGGCTGGCACAGCCACCGCGGAGGGCGTGGCGTCCGGCTGCTCAGAGGCGGGCGGGGCACCGACCTGGCCCGGGCTGGCGACGACGCCACCGGGGAGCCTGCTGCCGGGCGGACCGCCCTTCAGCCCGCCGGGTTTCACGGCGGCCGGAAGGGGTGACGCCTGCGACGAATCCATCGTCGCCATTTCGGCTGCGTCGGGAATACTGGCACTGGCCGCCATGGGCGCCACCTGCGGGACGAGGAGCTTGATCTCGCCAGCCACCGCGGGCGCCTTTGCCCCAGGTTTGGGTGGGAGTTCGAGCCGCACCGTCTGCTTCGCCGCAGCCGGGGCAGCGACGGCGGGAGCGGCGGGGCGAGGGGCGGCAGGAGCCGCCGGCGCGGGGGCGGCAGCGGCAGCGGAGCGCGGCGGGAGTTCAAGCCGGACGGTTTCCTTCGCGGAAGACTTCGGAGGAAGACTGATGCGGACGGTCTCCTTCTTCGGCTGAACCTTAGAACCCGCAGCGGGTGGAGGAACTGCGCCAGCGGGCAATTTCAAGTTATCGGCCATATCAAGTGTGTCGGCCCGCGAAGCTAAGGAGGGTGAATTCAACTGTCAAATCCATAAACCGTTCCATGGATACACGTTTGGCGGACAACCATGGCCCATGGCCGCTCCCCGCTCGACCCTTGCCAATCATCTCCCTATTCTCCCCTCGTGCGAACGGCATTCAAAGAGTGGGCGATCGTGGTGGACGCGCTCGGGCGCGGAGACCAAATCCTCATCCTGCGCAAGGGCGGCATTGCGGAGGGACGCGGCGGCTTCCAAGCCGAGCACCCGCGCTTCTTGTTCTTTCCCACGCTCTTTCACCAACAACGTGAGTCCGTTCTGCCCGCAGCACAGGCGCGTTACGACGAAGTCGCTCCGCACTTCCCGCCACCCGAAGTGCTGCGGTTGGAGCTGTGCGCGGAGGTGGTCGCGTGGCGGAAGCTGGACTCCCTCGCCGCCGTCGAGCGCCTGCGCGGCCAGCACATCTGGCGCGATGACGTGCTGGCGCAGCGCTTTGAATGGGGCCAAACGCAGAACATCTTCGCCCTCGCCGTCCGTGTGTCCCGACTTCCGCGACACCTCGAACTGCCGATGCTCCCCAGCTACGGCGGCTGCAAATCCTGGATTGAACTCGCCCATGAAATCCCGACCGACGACGCACAACCCGTCCTGTCCGAAAGGTCCTTCCAAACCCGCCGCCACCAGTTCGAGTCCGCCCTCGCCGCCGGATGAACGCCCTGCCCCGCCTTCTGTCCAACCCCGCGCCGTCCGAGACTGAGCACTAATTACTTTCCCTTGGCTGCCTCAAACCAAAACGCTGTCATCATCCCCCCGCCGACTAACGCGGCGGCGACGACCAACGACATCCTCCGCGACATCCGCGGCCCCGTGCCGCTGCCGCCGGAGCTGCTCTGGCTGTGGGTCGCGGTGGGCGCGGCGCTGGGCGGCTGGCTGATGACCCTGATTTGGAATAAGTGGTTCCGCCACGCGCCCCAGGCTCCGGCGACTCCGCCCGTCCCGCCGCATCAGCGCGCCAAGCACCGCCTCGCCGATGCCCTCGCGCTGCTCACCCAGCCCAAGCCCTTTTGCATCGCCGTGTCCGACGCGCTGCGGCTTTACCTCGAAGAGCGCTTCGAATTCCGCGCGCCCGAGCGGACCACGGAGGAGTTCCTT
>CAMBZO010000202.1 GCA_945872195.1 Akkermansia muciniphila
GGAGTCCGCTCGCCGGCGGCTTGCTGGCGGACGGCGCGCGGCGCTTGCTGCCGTCGCAGGAGAACTACCGCGTCGAGCGCATCGTGGTGGAACTGGACGCATTGGCGCGGGTGCGCGGCAGCACGCGCGGCACGGTGGCGCTGGCGTGGTTGGTGAAACACCCGGCGGGCATCGTGCCCATCGTCGGCTCGACCAAGCCAGAGCGCATTCGCGAAGGGGCGAACGCGGCGCGCGTCGAGCTGTCGCGCGAGGAGTGGTATCGGCTGCTGGAAGCGGCGCGCGGAGAGCGGCTGCCGTAATTTCTACTGAGGCTTCGCCACCGCGTGGCGCAGTTTCCCCCACGCCAACAGCCCCGCCAGCAGCGACACGCCCGCGCAAATCAGATACGGCAGGGCGGGTTCCACATCAAAGAGCGTCGCCGCGAAGATGGGGCCGAGGATGCGCGCCAGGCTCGCCGCACTGTGCGCAATGCCCAGCGTCGCGCCCTGCTCATCCGCGCGCGCAAATTGCGACAGCAAGCCGAACACCGGGGGGCGCGTAAGACTTGATCCGATGGACAGCATCCCCAGCGCGCCGAGCAGCAGCGGCCATGTTTTCACGAACGGCAACGCCGCGAGGCTCACGGCCACGAGTAGCAGGCTCACCGCGATCAGCGCCGGCTCGCCCAGCCGCTTCACCGCGCGCGCGAGCGGGCCGCCTTGCACGAAGGCGCCCACCACGCCGCAGAAGGTGTAGAGATAGACGACCTTCTCATCGAAGACGTGGATCGCGCCTTTGACCGCCTCGAACTTCAGCCCGAAGTTCACGCTCACCAGCAGGCCCAGCGTCGTCTCGAAGCACGCGAAACTGAACGTGGCCAGGAAGAACACCAGCACGAGCAGCGCCACTTCAGGCCGGCTCAAAGTATCGCGGAGCTGCTCCCACCGGGGCCGTTGTGCCACCGCCATCGCGCCGGGCTGCCAGCTCTCCGGCAGGCGGGCGTAGGCGAAGATGAAATTCAGCCCGCACAACGCGGCGGCAATCCAGCCCGGGGCCGTGATCCCGCCGAACTTCAGCCCAAGGCCGCCGAGCGCCGGGCCGAAGATGAAGCCGAGACCGAACGCCATGCCGACCAAGCCCATTTTCTTCGAGCGCTCCTCCGGCGGCGTGATGTCCGCGATGTAAGCCTGGGCCACGGTGATGTTCGCCCCGCAGACGCCGGCGAAAAGGCGCGACGCGAAGAGCAGCACGAGCGCGGTTTTGCCTTCCTGGCCCGAGCCTATGGCGAAGATGACATACGAAATCGCCGCGCCCGCCGTGCTGAAGAGCAACACGGGCCGACGCCCGATGCGGTCCGAAAGCCGGCCCCACACCGGCGCGAAGATAAATTGCATCGCCGAGTAAGCGGCCATGAGCAGCCCGATGACCAAGCCGCTCGCCTCGAGGGTCTTCGCGAAAATCGGCAGCAGCGGCAGCACGATGCCGAACCCGACGAGGTCGAGGAAGACGGTCAAAAAAATTACTAGCAGCGATGGCTTCTTCATTTCAGTAGAGCGCGGACGGTAGCGGGCCAGCGCAAAATGCGGGAAGGAGAAAATAACAACGCGAGATTGCGACCCGCGTGGAGCTTGCTATTGTCCGCGCCAACGAAATGGATACCGCCAAACGCATAGCAGTCCGTGCGCGCTTGGCGATCTTCGGCATGCAGGAGGGCGGCCTGCTCCTCGTAATCTTCCTGCTGGGAGCGATTTTGACGTTCTGCGGAGGCACGGTAAAGGTGCCGAAGCTCCAGATGAATCCCCAGGGCGAGCGAGAGCGCGTCTTCACGGAGCAGAATGGTGAGCGCGTGCTGGTGATGGAGGAGCGGAACAAGTTCCTCAACGCGCAAAACCTCACGCAACTCGCCAAGGACACGAGCTTCATCGGCATCATGGCCGTGGGCGCAACGCTAGTCATTATCGCGGGGCAGATTGATTTGAGCGTGGGGGCGATCTACGCGCTGGCCTCGGTGGTGGGAGCGATGGTCTTCCGCACGTTCGGCCCGGGCGGCGCGCTGGCGAACGCCCCGCCGCACGAGGCGTTGCTGCTGGGCATCACCGCCTGCCTAGCCATCGGGACGCTCTGCGGTGTGCTCAACGGCGCGATGGTCACAGCGCTCAAGGTGCATCCCTTCATCATCACGCTGGGGACAATGGCCATCTTCCGGGGCGCGGCCTTCGTCATGACCAGCGGCCAGTCCGTGGGCGATTTTCCGGAGGTGTTCCGTAACGTGATTCGCTGGGAGACCGGCGACGGCTTAAGCCTCGTGCCCCTGGGCGTGCTGCTGGCGGTGACGGTCGGGGGAGCCTTCTACCTCACCTGTCTCGCGGCGGGACGCCACGTCTATGCGGTCGGCGGCAATGAACTGGCGGCCCAATTTAGCGGCATCCGCGTGCGCTTGGTGAAGCTGAAAGTCTTCATCTACTCCGGGCTGACGGCGGGCGTCGCGGCGTTGCTGGCCATCGGCTACTACGGCAGCGCGACCAGCGGTGACGGGCAAGGCTACGAGCTCGATGTCATCGCGGCGGCGGTCGTCGGCGGCGCGAGCCTCTCAGGTGGTAAAGGCTCGGCGCTGGGGGCACTGCTGGGCGCGCTCATCATCAAGCTGATCGACAATGGCATCGTCATCCTCGGCATCGATCAGAACTACAGCCGCATCATCATCGGCGCGGCCGTGATCCTGGCGGTGGTGCTGGACCAGTTCAACGGCTGGTGGACGCGGCGGCGGATGGCGCGGGCGGCGTGACGCAACGCGCGATGCGACCTGCAATCTGTTGACTGAGAAGCTGAGACCGCACGCGGCGGTAAGCACCCTTCCGGCCCCTCGGAACGGCGTTCCGACGCCTCGGCGCAGCGTTTCTGACCTCCGGAACAGCGTTCCGACGCTCCGGCGCAGCGTTCCTGACCTCCGGAACGACGTTCCGACGCTCCGGCGCAGCGTTCCCGACCTCCGGAACGGCGTTCCGACGCCCCGGCGGAGCGTTCCTGACCTCCGGAACGGCGTTCCGACGCTCCGGCGCAGCGTTCCTGACCTCCGGAACGGCGTTCCGACGCGTCGGAACGGCGTTCCCGAGCGTCGGCGAGGCGTTCCGACACTCGGGAAAGGGGCAAAAGGCCCTCGGAACCCCCGTTTCAGCCCCAGCAAGGCTATTCTCGAGGGGTGCGAAGCCCTTTCTGGGCTTGGCGGGGCCGTGAATGGGCCATTGGCAGTCCAAGTCCTATTTTCTGCGTTCCCGATGAACCTCCTTCGCTCAAGTAACTCCGCGCACTGCCGGTTGCTGCTCTGCATGCTGGCCGCGCTGTCGGCCCTTCGTGCGGAGGCCGCTGAGCTGCCCCGCGAGCAACTTGATTTCTTTGAGAAGAAAATCCGGCCCATGCTCATCGCGCGCTGCTACGAGTGCCACAGCGCGGCGGCCAAGAAGATCAAGGGCGGCCTCACCCTCGACACCCGCGAAGGCTTGCTCAAGGGCGGCGACGCCGGCCCGGTGATCGTCCCGGGCGATCCCGAGAAATCCAAGCTCATCGAGGCCGTCCGCTACAAGAACCGCGACCTCCAGATGCCGCCGAAGAGCGCGCTCGCGCCGGAGCAGGTCCGCGACTTGGAACAGTGGGTGAAGCTCGGCGCACCCGACCCGCGCGTGGAGGCGGGGGCGCAGCCCACGGCGAAGCGCGGCCTCAGCGTGCAGGAGGGGCGGCAGTTCTGGGCGTTCCAGCCGCTGCTCAACCAAGCGCCTCCCCCCATTGGAAATCGGAAATCGGAAATCGGAAATCCCATTGACGCCTTCATCAACGCCAAGCTCGCCGAGAAGAAGCTCACCCCCGCCCCGCCCGCCGACCCGCGCGTCTTCATCCGCCGCGCCACGTTCGACCTCACCGGCCTGCCGCCGACTCCGGAGGAAACTGAAGCGTTCGTCCGCGCCTGTGCCTCAATCGGCAATCGCCAATCGGCAATCGCTAATCTCATCGACCGCCTGCTCGCCTCCACTGCTTACGGCGAGCGCTGGGGCCGGCACTGGCTGGACGTGGCGCGTTACGCAGACTCGAACGGCCTTGATGAGAACGTCGCCTTCGGCAACGCGTGGCGTTACCGCGACTACGTGGTGAACAGCTTCAACGCGGACAAGCCCTACAACCGCTTCGTGCAGGAACAAATCGCAGGCGACCTGCTGCCCGCCGAAGGCACACCGCAGCGCCACGAGCAGTTGACCGCGCTGGGCTTCCTCAGCATCGGCCCGAAGCTGCTGGCCGAGCCGGACAAGGTGAAGCTGGAGATGGACTTGATTGACGAGCAAATCGAGACGCTGGGCCGCGCCTTCCTCGGCATGACCATCGGCTGCGCGCGCTGCCACGACCACAAGTTCGACCCGCTGCCCACGGCGGATTACTACGCGCTCGCCGCCATCTTCAAGAGCACCCGCACGATGGACGACCTCAAGACCATCGCGAAGTGGCACGAGCCGGAAGTCGCCACGCCCGCCGAGCGCGCGGTCGTGGAAGCGCACCAGAAGCGCGTCGCAGAGCAGAAGTCAGCCATCGCGAAGCTCGTGGCGTCGGCCAACAAATCTCTCGTCACCGACAAGGGATTGAAGGAAGTGCCGAAGACTCCCGAGACCCAGTATCCAACGAACACCGTCGCCGAGCTGAAGCAGCTCCGCGAGGCGCTCACGACATTGGAGAAGGACGCGCCCGAGCTGCCCAGCACGATGGGCGTGATGGACGCGACCAACATCGTCAAGGCGCTGCCCATCCACATTCGCGGCAGCCATCTCACGCTCGGCCAACCCGCGCCGCGCGGCTTCCCGCAGGTGATGCAGGTGGCCAACCTGCGCACGGAAATGCCGGCACAGCAGAGTGGCCGCCTCGAACTCGCACGCTGGCTCGCGAGCGCGGAGCATCCGCTCACCGCGCGCGTGATGGTGAACCGCATCTGGCGCTGGCATTTCGGTCAGGGCCTCGTCGGCAGCACGGACAACTTCGGCGTGCTCGGCGATCGGCCTTCGCATCCCGAGTTGCTCGACTGGCTCGCGCACCGCTTCATCGCGGAAGGCTGGAGCGTGAAGGCGATGCACCGGCTGATTATGGCGAGCGCGGTGTATCAGCGCGCGACCAGGCCCACAGCAGACACGCGCCGCTCCGTCGTGGACTCGGAGAACCGCCTCCTCTCCCACTTCCCCCTCCGCCGCCTCGAAGCCGAGGAAATCCGCGACGCGGTCCTGTTCGTCGCCGGCTCGCTTGACCGCACGATGGGCGGCAAGACCATCCCCGTGAAGAACCGCGAGTTCTTCTTCAACCACACCTCGAAGGACGCCACCACTTACGACAGTCCGCGTCGCGCGCTCTACCTGCCCGTCGTGCGCAACAACGTCTATGACCTCTTCGAGCAGTTCGACTTCCCTGACCCCGCCGTGCCCAACGGCAACCGCAACGCGACCGTCGTCGCCCCGCAGGCGTTGCTGATGTTGAACAGCGACTTGGTGGGGAAGGCGGCGGAGAAGTTCGCCGCCAG
>CAMBZO010000203.1 GCA_945872195.1 Akkermansia muciniphila
TTCCCGAACCCGCCCACGCTGCTCGGCAACGTCACGCAGCTCCCCTCCGGCGAGTGGGAAAGCAAAGGCCGCATCTACACGAACTTCACCGCGCGCGTGAAGCAGCTCGGCCCGCGCGGCTTCCGCGCCGTGCTCTGGCACCAAGGCGAATCCGATGCGAACCAGCGCGACGCCACGCGCACCTTGCCCGGCCCGCTCTACGCGCAGTTCCTCACGCAACTCATCCGCGACTCCCGCCGCGAGCTGGGCTGGGACGCACCGTGGTTTGTCGCGCAAGTCAGCTACCACGTCCCCGGCGACGAAGCCTCGCCCGACATCCGCGCCGCGCAAGCCTCGCTCTGGCAACCCGGCCTCGCCCACGCCGGCCCCGACAGCGACGCGCTCAAAGGCGAGCTGCGCGAGCGCGGCGGCCAAGGCGTTCACTTCAGCGGCCCCGGCCTGCGCGAGCACGCAGCGAAGTGGGTGGAGCAAGTCGCACCGTGGTTGGAAAATCGACTCGCCTTGCCTGCGTCCCGTTAGCAGCATCGCCTGATCATGAAACTTCTCCTCGCTCTCTTTGCGTCGCTTTGCGTTCTTTGCGGCAAATCATTCTCGGCTGACGCCCCGCCCATTCGCGTGCTCGTGTGGGACGAGCAGCAGGCCGCGCAGAAATCGGCTTACGACGGCGGCTTCCTCGGCGACACCATCGCGGCGTATCTCGCGAAGCAACCCGGCCTCAAGGTCACTTCCGTCAACTTCGCCATGCCGAACCAAGGGCTCTCGGACGCCGAGCTGGACGCCGCGCAGGTCATCGTCTGGTGGGGCCACCAGAAGCACGGGCTGGTCGAGTCGGCGCGCGTCGAGGCCGTCGTGCAACGCGTGCTCGACGGTCGGCTCGCGCTCGTCGCGTTGCACTCGGCGCACTGGGCGCGGCCCTTCGTGCGGCTCATGCAGGAGCGCGCCAAGGCCGATGCCATCGCGCAGATCCCCGCCGCCGAGCGTGCCACCGCGAAGTTCGAGTATTTCAACGACAACCCGCTCGGTAAGGTGCCGCGTCGGGACGCGCCGCTGACGCCCGCGCTTCGCCACGAGGATGGCGTGTGGAAGCTCACCTTGCCCGGCTGCATCTTCCCCTCCTACCGCAACGACGGGGCGCCGGGCCACATCAAGACCCTGCTGCCGGACCATCCCATCGCGAAGGGCCTGCCCGCCGCGTGGGACATCCCGCGCACGGAGATGTATGACGAGCCGTTCCATGTGCCCGCGCCGGACGCGGTGGTCTTCGAGGAGCGCTGGGACAAGGGCGAGTGGTTCCGCAGCGGTCCGCTTTGGAAGGTGGGCAAGGGCGGCGTCTTCTACTTCCGCCCGGGCCACGAGACGTTTCCCGTGTTCAAACAGACGGAGAACTTGCGCGTGGTCGAGAACGCGGCGCGATACCTCGCCGCGCAACTGCCCGCCGACGCGAAGGTCGCTCCGCCCGCGAAAGCCAAGGCCGCCGCGCCCTCGGGCCGGCTCGCCCTGCCGCACACGGAGAACTTCACGGTCGCGGGCCGGCCAGCGTTCCTCTACCTGCCGCCGCCGGAGAAGCGCACGACGCCGCAGCCGTGGATTTTCTACGGCCCCACGCTCGCGCCGTATCCCGACAACGCTGAACGTTGGATGCACGAGCAGTTCGTTGCGGCGGGCATCGCCGTCGCGGGCGTGGATGTGGGCGAAGGCTACGGGAGCCCGAAGAGCAACGCGGTCTTCGACGCGCTCTATCGCGAGCTGACGGAGAAGAAGGGCTTCGGCGCGAAGCCCTGTCTCTTCGGCCGCAGCCGCGGTGGGCTGTGGACGAGCAGTTGGGCCATCACGAACCCGGCGCGCGTCGCGGGCCTCATCGGCATCTACCCCGTCTATGACTTCCGCACTTACCCCGGCCTCCAGCGCGCCGCGCCCGCATACGAACTGACCGTCGAGCAGTTCACCGCCCGCGCCGCCGAGTTCAATCCCATCGAGCGCATCGCCGTGCTGGCGAAGGCGAAGGTGCCCGTCGCGCTCATCCACGGCGACGTGGACAAGGTGGTGCCGCTGAAGGAGAACTCCGCTGAGTTAGTGCGCCGCTATCAAGCAGCCGGGGCCGGAGACTTGGTGAAGCTCATCGTCCTCGAAGGCCAGGGCCACAATATGTTTGAAGGCTTTTTCCGCTCGCAGCCGCTCGTGGACTTCGCCATCGCCAAGGCGAAGGCGGGGGCCACGAAATGAAGCCGAGCAGGCCAGTTCGCGCCAGGTTCCGCAGCGCCGAAGCCAGCATGTCCTCTGCTTGCCCAACTACCGACTGTTTGACGTGGCGCGGCGAGCGGCGCCCGCTGCGGTGAATTGACCGCCCCAGAACCTACCCATGAACCCCCCTGACCGCCGCTTCGTGCAAATCGCGGACGCGCTCCGCGAAACCAACGCTTGGACGAACAACGAATGGCTCTGCCGCCCGGACGTCGTCGCCGCCGACAAGCTGCTGCTCGTCCGCGCGAACATGGATCCGATGCATTGCCATCCGTTCCACTACCACCCGCACCGCGAGGAAATCATCTACGTCATTTACGGTCGTGCCGAGCAATGGGTCGGGCACGAGCAGCGCATCCTCAGCGCGGGCGAGATGGCGCACATCCCGCCCGGCACCATTCACGCCACCTACAATCCGCACAGGGAGCCGCTCGTCTTCCTCGCCATCCTTTCGCCGGCGAATCTTCCTGCCGAGAAGGCCGGCGACCCCGACCCGATTGATGTTTCCTCGCAGGAGCCGTGGGCGTCGCTGAGGAAGGGTTTTAAGCCGTGCAAGCTGCTAGGTTAGCCCGTGGCTGCCGAGGTCAGGAGGCTGCTGAATCGGCGCGGTTGACGGAGCATTCCACCACATCGCTTCGGCTGTGCGTGTAACTTCCTCCCGCCAGTTCTCGTCCACCAGTTCGCTATGCGCTGCGTGATTTGCTTCCTTGTCCTTGCCGCACTCAGCCTTGGCCCTGCGCCTGCGGTCGCGCAGAATCAGAAGAGCGCCAAGAACCAAACCTCGCAGCAGGCCAAGCAGGAGTTGGACGCGGCGAAGGACAAACTCAAGGACGCGAACCAGGATTTGAACAAAGCCGAGAAGGATGCGGACAAGGCTGAGTCTGCGCACCAATCCGCTCTCGGAAAAATCCAGAAGGCCCGCCAAGCAGCGCTTGCCGAACACGGGAAGAAGTTAGGCCTCCCCACAGCCCTCGCACAGCACGCAGCCGCTCAACGAGCTTTCGCCACCGCGCACGCCGCGCTGGTGAAGGAGATTCGTGCAGGCGCAGATCATCAGGCTGCTGCCAAGGCCGCCGAGGAGGCGAGCGCCGGTATGCAAAAGCTCCGGGACGACACCGCGCTGTCCGGCGAGAAGAAGCTGCAGCTCACCTCCGAACTGGCCAAGATCCTCCGCCGGCCCGTTGAGCTGGAGCGCGAGCGCACCGAGGCCGATTCCAATCTCCAACAGCTGCGCTTCAAGATTGCCGAGGCAGGCAAGCAAGTCGTCGCCATCCAAGGCCAGACCGCCAAGGCCGCCGAAAACGACAGCGATGTGAAGGCCGCCCAGCAAGCGGAGCGCGACACTGCCGGCAAGTTGAAGTCGGCTCACGCCGACGTGGAAAAGCAGAAGAAGGACGTGGCCGCCGCGCAAAAGAAGGCGGCCACCGAATCGGAGCAATTCCAAAAGGCGCAGAGCCAGGCAACGGCCAAGAACAAGAAGGGCAAGAACGACAAGTGACTTGGATCGCGGACGTGGGCGTCCGCGTTCCGCACAGTTTTTCTTTCCCTCCGGCGGACTTTTGAATTTCCAAACCGTCGCGTCTGGGCTAAGTGACTGGGATGCCAGAGCGCGCCGCCGTGGGAGAAGCCGTTTTTCGCGGCATTCCCGTCTCCGCAGGAGTCTGCATCGGCAAGATTCTCGTCCTCGGCCAGCAGCGCGCGACGATCATCCGGCAGGAAATCCCCGAGACCGACATACCCCGGCAACTTGAGCGGCTCGAACAAGGTCTCCTCGCCACTCGCCAGCAGCTTCACGACATCCAGCAGCAGGTGACGCAGGCGATGGGCGCGAAGGACGCCAGCATCTTCGAGGCGCACATGCTGGTGCTGGATGACCCGACACTACTCGAAGGCGTCACCCGGATGATCGCCGAGGAGCTAACCACTGCGGAATGGGCCTTCCACACCGTCGCCGAGCGCTTCGCCCAGACGCTGGAGGCGTTGCCGGACGACTACCTGCGCGAGCGCGTTGCCGACCTGCGTGATGTTGCCTCGCGCGTCGTCAACAACCTCATCGGCCACGAGGAGACGGTGGACCTCTCGCGGCTCAAGGAGCCGTGCGTCGTCATCGCGCACGACCTTGCGCCGTCCGTCACCGCGCGCCTCGACAAGAAGATGGTGCTCGGCTTCGGCACCGATGTCGGCGGCAAGACCTCGCACACCGCCATCATGGCGCGCTCGCTGCGCATCCCGGCTGTTGTTGGCCTGCAGAAAGCCAGCCAACAACTCCACTCCGGACAGACCGTGCTGCTGGATGGCTTCAACGGACTGGTCATCCTCAACCCGACCGACCAGACGCTCTTCGAATACGGCCAGATCGAGCAGCGGCAGAAGAGCTTCGACGAACGGCTCCGCGACATCCACGACCAACCCGCCGTCACGCTCGACGGCGCGCAAATCACCCTGTCCGCGAACGTCGAGGAGGCCACCGACGCGGCTGAAGTCAAGATTGCCGGCGGCGAAGGTGTCGGCCTCTTCCGCACGGAGTTTCTCTTCCTCAACCGCGCCACGCTCCCGAGCGAGGAAGAGCAGTATCGGGCTTATCTTCAGGTGGCCTCCGAGTTGAAGCCGCAGCCCGTCATCATCCGCACCCTCGACCTCGGTGGCGACAAGCTCCCGACCATCGTCGGCCTCGCGCAGGACACGGCCGAGATGAACCCCTTCCTCGGCTGGCGGGCCATTCGCTTCTGCCTCCAAGAGTCCGCCATCTTCCGCGCCCAACTCCGCGCCATCCTTCGTGCCAGCGCCGAAGGTAACGTGAAGATCATGTATCCGATGATCTCCGGCCTCGAAGAGCTGACCCAGTCCAACGAACTCGTCGAGCAATGCAAGGCCGAGCTGCGCGCGGCGGGCGTGCCCTTCGACGAGAACATCGAGATCGGCGCGATGATTGAAATCCCCTCCGCCGTGATGATTGCGGACTCGCTCGCCAAGCGCGTGAAGTTCTTCAGTATCGGCACCAACGACCTCATCCAATACACGCTCGCCGTGGACCGCTTGAACGAGAAGATCGCCTACCTCTACGATCCGACGCACCCCGCTGTCCTCAAGCTCATCAAGCTCACCGTCGAAGCCGCACATCGCCACGGCATATGGGTGGGCGTCTGCGGCGAGATGGCCAGCGACCCCGCGATGGTCCCGTTGCTACTAGGCCTCGGGGTGGACGAACTCAGCACCACGCCCCCGCTGGTGCCGCCCATCAAATACATTATCCGCCGCCTGAAGCTCGC
>CAMBZO010000204.1 GCA_945872195.1 Akkermansia muciniphila
GTCGCCGAGGAGTTCCTTCGCGTGATGCTCCATAAGCCAGCGCAGGTCGCGACCTGTCAGTGGGCCATTGGTGATGACGCTGACGCCCTCGGGCCGGTCCGTGATTTCCCACGACTCGCCGATGGGCGTCTGCGGTGGCAGCGCCTTGCTGTAGAGTTGCTCCAGCTTACGCCCGCCCCAAACGCGGTCCTTGAAGATGGGCTGGAACGTGAGCGGGTAGAGGGCGTGAGACATTGCCGAAGGGTGGCGAGAGGGAAAGGCGTGGCTCAAGAGAAATTGAAGCGTGCTGCGTGTTCCGCTATGGCACAACCAGCTTTCGCTCCAGCGGGGCAGACATCTTCCGCCGCGCCTTCAAGGCAATATACGGCGGGATAAACCAGCAGCGATGACGGAAGCCGCCGGGTGGCGTGGAGCTGTCGCCGTGCCTCGGCTCGAAGGTGTCCTCGATGACGAAGCCGGCGCGACAAAGGCCGCCGAGGAGTTCATCCCAGCGATGCATGAACTCCAGCGTGCCACTCTCGCGCAGCCCCGAGCCATCTGGCGCTGGCGGCAGTGGGCCAGAGCGATAGTAGGGTTCCACCAGCGTGTAGCCCAGCGGCGAGATGCGCAGGCTGGTCTGCAAGCTTCCCGGCTGCTTGTGCTGGCTGATGTAGAGGCCGCCCGGAGCTGTCACGCGAGCGATCTCGCGATACACCAGTGCGATGTCCGGCACGTAGCAGGTGCTCACGGGTTGCACGACGAGGTCGAAGTGCGCATCGGGCAGTGCGGCGAGATTGTCCATCGAGGCTTCGACCGCGTTGACCTTGAAGCCGTGCTCGGCGGCGGCTTTGCGGTCGAGGTCGAGCATCACCGGGCTGATGTCCACGACGGTCGTCTCCGCACCGGCGGCGGCGAAGAGGACGCTGTGCTTGCCACCGCCCGCCGCGAGGCAGAGCACCTTGCGCCCACGCAACTCGAAGTCCACCCAGCCAAATGGGTTGATGATGAACTGCGGCTTGGCGAACTCCTTCTCCCCCGCAGGCCGGGCGAGCGGAACGTGCTGGCGCGCGAGCTCATCCCAAGCGTCGCGGTTGTGGTCGTGGACCGAAAACATGCCGGACTCTACCCTGCGTCCACCGTGCCGAAAAAGAAAAAGCCGGGGAATAAATCCCCGGCCATGCTGACTCGCAGAATTCTCAGCTCTGCTTCTTCCACTCGCCGCCGGAGTCGAGCTTCAGTTGGCGCGGGCCGCTTTCCGTCGTCTGGCCGATGGCATCCAAGCGACCGGTGCTGTCCCCGAACGCGTCCACCTTCGCGCCCATGCGCTCGGCGAGCGAGACGAAGAGATTGCACAGCGGCGTCTCCTGTTTGAACTCCAGGCTCTGGCCGCTCTTGATGGTGCCGCCGCCGCGTCCGGCTAGGAGGATGGGCAAGTCATGGTGCGCGTGGCGGTTGCCATCAGCGAGGCCGCTGCCGAAGACGACGGCGCAATTGTCGAGCAACGTGCCGTTGCCTTCCTTCACAGCCTTGAGCTTGTCGAGGAAGTAGGAGAATTGCGTGATGTGGAAGGCGTTAATCTTCGCAATCTTCTCCAGCTTGCCCGCGTCGCCGCCATGGTGCGAAAGGTCGTGGTGGCCGTCCGGCACGCCGATAAACGGATAGCTGCGGTTGCTGCCGTCGTGCGCGACGAGGAAACTCGCGATGCGCGTCGAGTCCGTCTGGAACGCGAGCGCCATCAGGTCATACATCATGCGGATGTGCTGCTCGTAGCTGTAGTCCTGCGGCAGGAAATCCTTGCGCAGCACGGGCGCGACGTTCTGCATCTTGAACTTCTCAGCCTGCGCGATGCGCTCCTCCAACTCGCGGACGGCGGTCATGTATTCGTCCAGCTTGCGGCGGTCAGTCGCGCCGAGTTGGCGCTTTAGGGAGTTCGCGTCCTCCAGCACGAAGTCGAGGATGCTCTTGTTGTATTGCTCGCGCTTCTGGCGGGCGGCGGTTTCCTCGTTGCTGGTGCCGTTGCCGAACAGGCGCTCGAAGACCTGCTTGGGATTCGCCTCGGGCGGCATCGGAGTCGCGGGGCCTTTCCACGCGAGGTTGAACTGGTAGGCGCAACTGTAGCCACTGTCGCACGCACCGGCACTGCGCGCCTTGTCGCAACCCAACTCGAGTGAATCAATCCGTGTCTGGTTGCCGACGCGCTCGGCGAGCACTTGGTCAATCGAGACGCCGACCTGAATGTCCGCACCGGCGGTCTTGCGCGCACGCACGCCGGTGAGCCATGTGGCATTCGCGCGGGCGTGGTCGCCGGGGCCGTCCGGACCGCCGCGCCCCGAAACTTGCGCGAGACCGGACATGACACTGAAGTCGTCGCGATGGCTGGCCAGCGGCTGAAGTGTCTTCGACAGCTCGTAGCCGCGACCGACCGTCTCCGGCCACCAGTGCGCCATGTTCATGCCGTTCGGCACATACACAAATGCGGTGCGACGCGGAAGCGCCTTCGCAGCAGCGGCGGAAGCGGCAGGCACCATCGCCTCAAGCGCGGGCAGGGCCATCAACGTGCCGAGACCACGGAGGAACGTGCGGCGGGGCAAGGCGGTGTGTTTCATAATATTCGGCGCTCGTCGAAACGTAGGGCGGCAAACTCTGCTCTGCAAGACACGACAACTGGACTGACGGTTACGGGGGTGTGTTCACCGGGTCGCCACATGCGCATCGCCTTCGCCGCGACGCTTCTGGAACGGCGCGCTGTTCACCACTTCCAGCACGAGGCCGGAGAAGGTGTTCCGCCGCTTCGCCAACCCTTCGGCAATCTCCTTCGTCGCGCAGCGGTCGTAATACTCCAGCCCGCGGCCCAGCGAGTAAGTCAGCATCTTCTCCACCATGCAGCGGATGAAGTCGTCCTTCTTCTGCCGGGCGAGCAGGTTCGCGAGCTCCACGGGGCCTTTGAACTTGTCCGCCGCGCCCAGCTCGCCACTCGGGTCAATCGCCGCGCCGGCATCCAGCGTGCGGAAGCCGCCGATGCCGTCGTAGTTCTCCAACGCGAAGCCGATGGCGTCCATGCGCGTGTGGCAGCCGGCGCATGCAGGGTTCGCGCGGTGCTGCTCCATGCGCTGGCGGAGGGTTCCGGTGAGCTGCTTTTGGTCGTCGAGTTCGGGGACGTTCGGCGCGGGCGGCGGTGGCGGTGTGGCGAGGAGATTTTCCAAGACCCACTTGCCGCGCTTCACGGGCGACGTGCGCGTGGGATTCGAAGTGAGCGTGAGAATGCTCGCGTGAGTCAGCACGCCCGCGCGCGGCGTGCCTTTGAGGCTCACGCGCTGGAACTCTTCGCCGGTCACGCCCGCGAGGCCGTAGTGCTTCGCGAGCCGCTCGTTCACGAAGGTGTAATCCGCCGTGAGGAAGTCGAACACGCTCCGGTCCTCGCGCAGGATGTTCTCGAAGAGCAGTTCCGTCTCGCGCTGCATTGCGGCGCGCAGCTTGGCATCGAATGCCGGGAAAAGTTTCTTGTCCGGCTGCACGATGGCGAGATTGCGAAGCTGGAGCCATTGCCCCGCGAAGTTCTCCACGAGCGCCTTGCTCTTGGGGTCTTTCAACATACGCCGGACCTGCGCTTCGAGGTTCTTCCGCAACTGACCGCGCTCCGCGAGCTTGAACAGCTCCTCGTCCGGCATGGAGCTCCACAGGAAGTAACTGAGCCGCGACGCGAGCGAGAACTCGTTCACCAGGTGCACCGACTTCGGATTGTCCGGCTCCGGCTGCAACTCGCCGCGAAAGAGAAAGTGCGGCGAGACCAGCACGGCCTTGAGCGCCTGCTGCACGCTGCCCTCGAAGGTCTCGCCGTGTTTCTGGCCCAGCTCGTAGAGCTTCATCAACCGCTCGACCTCCGCCGTCGTGACCGGGCGACGATAAGCCCGACGCGCGAACGCACCGATGACCTCGCGTGCAAGCTGCGGCGCGGTGCCGGGCGTGGCCCGCTTGGGGAAAATGCGCCGATGTGTCTCCGGCAGCATCTCCGCGGCGGCCTCGGGCGGGCCTTCGATTTCGAGATGGTGCACGTTCACCCTGCCCTTCTGGTCTTTGCCAGTCTTCCACTTCGCGGCCTCTTCCGGTGACAAACCGGTCTTGTTCCGCAGCACGACGACGCGCAGGTGATGCTTCCCGGCGGGCAGCCGGAACCTTGCCCCGTAATGCTGCGGAGCCGACTCGTCCGCCTCGACTGTCACCTCTCGGAGAATCTCCTTGTCCCGCATGAACGTCAGCGTCATTGCGTTCGAGCCAGCCGGCTTCGCCCACGCGAGTGTGCGGAGGAAATACTCGCCGTCGCGCGGCGCGTTGAAATCGAACGCCACATCATCCTCCTCGACGCTGTTGAGCGAGACCCAGCCGTCGCCGAGCTGCTTCGCGTTGTAGCCCACCAGCAGCAGGTCGGGCAGCAGCCGCACCACGGAGTTGGGCGTCGGCTCCACGACCTCCACCCACTCGACTGCGAAGGCCCGCGTCTGGTTACGGCCTCGCGCATCCTTCGGCGTCGCGAAGGGATTCACCAAGGTCATCACCAGCTCATGCTGGCCGGCCTTCAACTGCACCGGCAGCTCCGCGACGTGGGCCAAGTCCACGTCTCCGCGCACCTCGATGACCGAAACCACCTTGCCATCCACGCGAATCTCCATCTTCGTCTGCTCCGGCGCGACGTGCCGGTTCTGCGTCGAGAGCCGCAGCCGATGCTCGCCGTCGCGCGCCACGGAGAACTTCGCCGTCAACGGCTTCGTCCCGGAGACACGCCTCGGTGCATCCGGACTGGTCGTCTCGTTGCCGCCCTTGAGCTGCCGCGCGGCGATGCGCTGCGCCGTTGGCGTGGCCTGCTCAAGCGACTCCGATGTCTCGGGCGGGGCGAAGAGCTCGATCAGCTCGATGGCCAACCCGCGCGAATACTTGGTCCCCGTGCCGGCCGGACCGTCGAGCGGATTGAGCAGGCCGAAGGAAATCGAGTGGTTCCCCGCGGTCAACTGCACCTTCAACTCCAGCACGGTGGGCGACTCCAGCGTGCCGTTGACGGAAACGGTCTGCACGATGTTGCCGTTCAAACGCACCTCCATGCGCGCCGGTTCCTGGCCTGAGACGCGTTCTGCGGCGTGGATGCGCAGGCGATGCTCGCCGGTATTCACGGTGGCGAAACGCATCGTCGCCGCGCCCTTCGTGAACATGCGCATCGTGCCGGTCGCGCCGACGTAGGTTTCCACCGGGCCTTCGAGGGCTTTGGTGTCGAGGCGCGTGGAGCGGACGCGCGGCGCGAACGGGACGACGATGGCCTGCGCGAGCACCTTCTCGGCGGCGGTGAGATACTTCTCCAGCAGCACCGGCGGCATCGAGAGGACATCCCCGATGTTGTCGAAGCCGTAGCCCGCGTCGTCGGCGGGAAAGTCATCGGCGGGGCGGAAGTTCACGCCGATGAGGTCGCGGATGGTGTTGTTGTATTCCGCGCGATTGAGCCGGCGCAACGTGAC
>CAMBZO010000205.1 GCA_945872195.1 Akkermansia muciniphila
GCCCAGGCGTCGATGCCGCCGCGCAGATACTTGGCGCGGGTGAAACCGTGGCCGGCGAAGTAGGCGGCAGCGTCGAGGCTCGCGGAGCCGTCGTGGTCGTAGAAGACCAGCAGCGCGTCGCGCGTCGTGCTCATGAGGGATTGCACCAGCTCTTGGTTCACGAACTCCGCGCCGTCGAGGTGGATGGCGTCCCATTCCTCGCGCGTGCGGATGTCCAGCAGGCGCAGCGCCTCGCCGCGCGCGCGATGGTCGGCGAGTTCGCGGGGAGTGATTTCAATCTGCCGGTCCTGCTCGTGGCTGGCTTGAATGTGGGCGATGACCTCGGCGACGGGCAGTGGGCCGTTGCGCTCGCAGAGTTGGCCGAGCGTCTCCGTCGGCTGAAAGCCACAACTCGAACAGCCGCCGAGGTGATACTTGCGGAAGAGCGCCCGCCGCGCGCCGGGAAAGGCGGCGAGCACGTCGGCCATGGAAGTCTCCAGGGAAAGTGAAGCGGTCGAAATCACAAAGGCAGACTTAGCCACGGATGGAGCACGGATGGAACACGGATTTTGGAACTGCCGGTGACGGCGGGAGCGTCGTCAGGCGGGGTGCGCTGAACCGCTTTCGTTCACAACGCACGCAGCACTGCTCGGCACGGCGCGCCGTCGGCCCCGACGATCTTCAGCGGCAGGCAGGCGAGTTCGTATTTGCCGGGCTTCACCTTCGCGAGGTTCAGGCCCTCGATGATCCAGATGGGCTGCTTCGCTCCGAGCATGATCTGGTGGCACTCGACTCCGTCTTTGTTGTAGCCGCCCACGCTCAGGTAATCCACGCCCACGGTCATCACGCCGATGTCCACGAGGTATTGCGCGGTCGGAGCCGGGATGTAGATGAAGTCCTCGTCGAAGGTCGAGGTTTTGGCCATGCGCCAGCTCTTGATTGAGTTGCGGGTCTTGAAGAGCACGCGTTCGCCGCGCTTGAGTTTGTAGGGCTTCAGTTCCTCCACGGTGATGGCGGTCTTGTGCTTCAACTCAATGACGCGGCATCGGCCCAGCACGGCGTCGAGGGGCATCGTCTCCATCGTGGCGCCCTTCGCGACGAAGTGGCGCGGGGCGTCCATGTGCGTGCCGGTGTGCGCGCTGAGGGCGAGCTTGGTGAGGTTGCACGGGATGGTCTTGCCGGGCTGGCCGGGGATGGGGTCGCCCAGCTTGACGTGCAGGCTGACGCGGCAGACGGGGTCGCCGGGCCATTGCACCATGCCGTCGCGCATTTCCACGGTGATATCGATCCAAGGTTTAGCCATAAATATTGCCTGAAAGCATTAAGTGAAAGTCCCGGTGAAGGAAGGAGATTTCTCAGCCGCACCGAGGCCGGTGTAACTCACCGCCAGTGTCACCGTCTCAACCAAAGCTATGCCAACGTCACGCCGACACTTTCTGATCCTCGCCGCAGTTCTGAACCTTGCTGGCCCGCTCCGCTCGGTGCCGGCCGCCGAGTCGCTGCCCGCCGGCCTTGAACGCTGGGAGATCAAGGTGGACGGCGTCGCGCGCGAGGCGTTGGTCTATGCACCGGCTTTAGCGAAGCAGAAGGCCGCGCCGGTGGTCTTCGCCTTCCACGGGCACGGGGGCAACATGAGGAATTCCGCGCGCAGCTTTGCGATGCACGAACAGTGGCCAGAGGCCATTGCGGTTTACATGCAGGGCCTCAACACACCCGGCCGGCTCACCGACCCGGAGGGCAAGAAGCCCGGCTGGCAGAGCGGCATCGGTGCGGAGGCGGACCGCGACCTGAAGTTTTTCGACGCGCTGCTCGCGAAGCTGAAGGCGGACTTCAAAGTGGATGCGAAGCGCATTTACTCCACCGGGCACTCGAACGGCGGCGGGTTCACTTACCTGCTTTGGGCGGAACGCGGAAACGTCTTCGCAGCGGTCGCGCCCTCCGGTTCAGCCGCCGCGCGTCGTCAAGGCGAGAAGCTCAAGCCGAAGCCCGCGATGCACTTGGCCGGGGAGAACGACCCGCTGGTGAAGTATGAGTGGCAGAAGGCGACGATGACCGCTGTGCGGAAACTCAACGGCTGCGATGCGGACGGGAAGCCGTGGGACAAACTCTGCACGGAGTATGCGTCGAAGGACGGCACGCCGTTCGTGGCGTTCATCCATCCCGGCGGGCACGAGTTCCACAAGGACGCGCCCGCGCTTATCGCGAAGTTCTTCAAGCAGCACCCGACCAGCAAGTAGGGCTGCGGGCCTTACGCCTTCGTGGTCAGCACCCGTTCGAGCAATTGGTTCAGGCGGTTCAGCATCGTGCGCGGGTCTTCGAGCACCCCCGCGGCGACGCGCGCGTTGTCCAACACCTGCTCGGCGACGCTCGCGGCCAGGGCGGGGTCGGTCTGCCGCATCGCCTCAAGGCGTGTGATGATCGGATGGGCTGGGTTGATCTCGAAGTCGTGCTTCAACGGCTCGTCATCGCCCGCGTCCTTCTTCATGGCCTTCATCATCCGGCGCATATTCGCGGTCATGAACTTGTCGGCGTCCACAACGACCGCCGGGCTTTCCACGAGCCGCAGCGAGCTCCGCACTTCGCCGACCTTCTCGCCGAGCGATTCCTTGAGCCACTGGGCGAAGGACTTGGCGGCGTCCTCGGACAGCGCGCCGTCCTTCTTCGGTTCGTTCACGTTCAGATCGGCCTTCTCGGCCAGCTTGAGCATCTTGCCCTCGAAGGTGTGCAGGTGGTCGGTCACGAACTCATCCCACGCGTCGTAGAGGAAGAGCACCTCGAACTTCCGGTCGCGGAACACCTCGTAATACGGGCTGGCCTCGGCCGCCGCGCGGTTCGGGGCGAGCAGGCAGTAAATGTCTTTTTGCTCGGACGGCATGCGCTTCACGTAGTCGGTGAGCGACGTGAGCTTGCCCTTGTCCAGCGTGGAGGACTCGAAGCGCAGCAGCTTGCCCAGCGCCTCTTTGTGCGTGAAGTCGGTGACGACGCCTTCCTTCAGGAAGCGCTGATACTCTTGGTAAAATTTGTCGTAGCTCTCGGGGTCTTTGCCGGCCTGCTCATCGAGGAACTTGAGGAACCGCCCGGTCAGCACCTTGTTGAGCTTCTGCATGAGCGACGTGTCCTGCATCGTCTCGCGCGAGATGTTGAGCGGCAGGTCTTCGCTGTCCACCACGCCCTTGAGGAAACGCAGCCACTCGGGGAATAGGCCCTTGGCCTTCGCCTGAATGAGCACCTTGCGGCAATACAGGTTCACCTCGGAATCAATCCGCCCCATGCCCAGCGTCTCGAAGTTGCGCTGCGGCACGAAGACCAGCGCCTGAATCGCCAGCGGCGCGTCGGCGCTGAAGTGCAGGCGGAACGCTGGCTTCTCGTGGTCGTGGCCGACGAACGTGTAGAACTCGTTGTATTCCTCCTCCTTGATCTCGTTTTTGCTGCGGGCCCAGATGGCTTGCACCGTGTTCAGCCGCTTGCTGTTCAGCTCGATGGGGAACGGGACGAAGCTGGAGTAGCGCTGGATGATTTGCTCGGTCTTGCCCGCCGCCGCGAATTCCTTGGCGTCGTCTTTCAGCTCCAGCGTGATCTTCGTGCCGCGCGGCAGGTCCGCCGCCGGCGCAAGCTCGTAACCGCCCATGCCCTCGCTGGTCCACTGCCAACCCGCTTCCTCTGGCGCGAACGACCGGCTCAACACCGTCACCTTTTTGGCGACCATGAAGGCCGAGTAAAAGCCCACGCCGAACTGGCCGATCAGCCCCACGTCCGGCTTCTGGCTCTCCGCGAGCTGCTTGAGAAACGCCTTCGTGCCCGAGTGCGCGATGGTGCCGAGATTCTGCACCAGCTCACCGTGCGTCATGCCCAGCCCGGTGTCGGTGATCGTGATTGTGCCGGCGGTTTCATCCGTGGTGACCGTGATGGCCGGGGCGACCTCCGACTGGTGCACGGGGCCGCCCGAGGCTTGGTGGAAGCGCAGCTTCTCGCACGCGTCCGCCGCGTTGGAGATCAGCTCGCGCACGAAGATCTCTTTGTCCGTGTAGAGGGAGTGGATGACGATGTTCAGCAACTGCTGAATCTCGGCCTGGAACTGATGGGATTCGGGTGGGTTCATGTTCTGGAATTCTTAATGAGGAAAGGGCTTGGGCTTTAAGGGGGCGAGTTCCGATGGCCCCACTCGCGTGCGCCGCGTGTCCGGGTTTTTGGGTTGGGCGGGCTACTTCCCGAACGCGATCACGTTCTTGATGCCCGTCGCCTTGCCGGTGAGGAGCTCGCGGAAACTCTCGATGGGGTGACGGGCGGAGATGACCTTCGCCAACGCGTCGGGCCAGCGCTTCTGAAACTCGCCGAGGTCGCGGATGGCGGCTTGGAAGGCGGCTTTGTCGGCGTTCACGGTGCCGAGGACGACTTGGTTCTTCAGCACGAGATTACGCATGAGCTGGTTGCCCTCCAGCTCGACGTGGCCCTCAGGCGCAGGGATGCCGGTGAAGACGAACACGCCGTTCAGCCCCAGGTGCATCATCACGTCGAAGGACGTTTTCGCCACGCCCACGGCCTCATAGACGAGGTCAATGTTCCCGACGCGCTCGGCGAGCTGCGCCGGCGTGGTGTCGGCGATGGAGATGTATTTCGCGCCGAACGACTCGACGAGCGCGGCCTTGTCGTTGGGCTTGGGCGAGCGGGAATAAACGTAGGTGTCGAAGCCATTGAGCACGCAAGTCATCGCGCCGAGGATGCCGATGGGGCCGGCCCCGAGCACGACGGCGCGGAGGCCCTTGCCCTTGGGTTGACCGGGTTCTTCGCACGCCCACGGGAGGCGCTTCTGGATTTCCCAAACTTGCGCGAGGCCCTTCTCGGCAATGGTCAGCGGCTCGGCCAGCACGGCGAAGTCGCGCAACTCCTTTGGCACGACGACGAAGTTCTTTTCGTCGTCCACGAAGAACTCGGTCATGTAGCCGTGGTGCTGGTTGATCCCGCGTTCGTTGAACTTCCACGTCGCGCAAAAGTCCTGGCGGTCGGCACGGCACGGACGGCAGTTCGGGTCCGGGCAGGGGCGACGCACGGAGGGGACGACGAGGTCGCCGACCTTGAACTGCTTCACGCCCGCGCCGACTTCGATGACTTCGCCGAGCGCCTCGTGGCCGAGCACGAGGTAGTCCGAGCCGGCGGGCGGCGCGCCATAGACGAAGGTGCAAATCTCGCGGTCCGTGCCGCAGATGCCCACGTCGAGCGTGCGGACCTTGAGCTGGGAGGGGCGGGAAATCTCCGGGTGAGCGTGTTCGACCTGGGCGACCTGCCGTTGGGACGGGACGACGGCCACGGCGCGCATCTTAGGTTGGTTCATGTTCGGTTGATTCAGGCGCACCAGCGAGCAACGCGGCGCGATGGCCACTGATATACGAGCGGAAAGAAGACGACTCAAGCCCAAGAGTTGCGCGGGCTGGCGACTGCAATCGCCGGCACGAGGCTTGAAGAAATCCCAACCGCCTTCGTCAGCCGATGCGCATGAAACAAC
>CAMBZO010000206.1 GCA_945872195.1 Akkermansia muciniphila
TGACGCAGTATCGCCAACTGCGAAAGTTCAAAAACTTCCGACTCCATTACGGCGACCTGATGTGGGGCGACTACGAAATGATTTTTCCCATCACCGACCTCCACGCCGGAGTGATTTCTTAAGATGTCTGCCCCCGCGACAACCGAAGCTAAGCCCGCCGCGCCTCCCGCGCCGGCAGCGCCTCCGCCGCCGACCGACAAAATCAAAATCAAGGTGGACGGCCGCGAGGTCGAGGTGCCGAAGATGATGCCCGACTGGCAGGGCAAGCCGCAGCCGACCACGATGCTCCAGGCCTGCCATCTCGCCGGGCACGAGGTGCCGCACTACTGCTACCACCCGAAGCTCCCCATCGCCGGCAACTGCCGCATGTGCCTCGTCGAGTTCGGCACGCCGCAGTTGGGGCCGGACCGCAAGCCCGTGCTCAACGAGGACGGCACGTCGAAGATTGCGAAGTCCGTGCTGCCTTACGAGCCGACCACGCCGCGCGGAGCCATTGCCTGCGCCACGCCCATTTCGCCGGGCATGGAGATTTACCCCAATTCGCCCGCGACGAAACAGATGCGCGAGGCGGTGCTCGAATCGCTGCTCATCAATCACCCGCTTGACTGTCCCATCTGTGACCAAGCCGGCGAGTGCAAGTTGCAGGAATACTCCGTGCAGCACGGCCAGGCCGAGAGCCGCTTCGTAGAACAAAAAGTTCACAAGCCCAAGGCCGTGGACCTCGGGCCGCGCATCGTGCTCGACGACGAGCGTTGCATTCTTTGCACGCGCTGCATCCGTTTCACGAAAGACATCGTCGGCGACGACGCGCTCGGCATCGTCAATCGCGGCAGCTACAACACCATCGCCGCGTGGGCCGAGGGCGCGTTCGACAACAACTACACGCTCAACACCGTGGACCTCTGCCCGGTGGGCGCGCTCACCTCGAAGGATTTCCGCTTCCAGATGCGCGTGTGGTTCATGAAGGAAACGAAGTCGCTCTGCACGAGCTGCGGCACCGGCTGCAACATTGTCGTCGGCTCGCGCGAGGAGAAAGTCTATCGCTACGAGCCGCGCCAGAACGACGCGGTGAACTCGACGTGGATGTGCGACTCGGGCCGCTTGAACTACAAGTGGATTAGCCGCGCAGACCGGCTCCAGAAATGCGGAATGCGGAATGCGGAACGCGGGATGTTGGAAGTCGCTTGGCCCTCCGCTCTCAAGGCTATCTCCGCCAAGCTCGCCACCGCCCCGACCTGCAGCGTGGCCGTCATCGCCAGCGCACGACAGACAACCGAGGAACTCTGGCTCCTCGCCAAGCTGGCGAAGAAGTTCAACGCGCTGACCGACTCCATCGCCCGCAACGGCGAGGGCGACAAGCTGCTCGTCAACGCGGACAAGAACCCGAACTCCAACGGCGCGCGGCTCACCGGTATCGCCGGCCCGCAGCTCGGCGCGAACCTTGCGAAGATTGCCGACGGCATCCGCAGCGGCAGCATCCGCACGCTCATCGTCTTCGGCGAGGACGTGACCAAGCACGGCATCGGCGCGGACCTGCTGGCGAAGCTCGACACGCTCATCGTCAGCGACATCCTCCCGAACGCGACCACCGCCGCCGCGCACTTCGTCCTGCCCGGCTGTGCGCACGTCGAGAAGCGCGGCACGTTCGTGAACGTGAAGGGGCGCGTGCAGAAGTTTATGCGCGCCGTCGAGGCTCCCGGCGACGCCCGGCCCGAGTGGGAGTTCCTGCACGAGCTGGTTCATCACGTCACCGGCCAGAACGGTTTCTCGACCATCGAAGGCTTGTTCAACCAGATGGCGCGCGAAGTCCCCGGCTTCGCTGGCCTCGAATGGGCGAAGCTCGGCGACACGGGTGTGACGGTGCAAATTTAGTTTTCCATGGCTTGGCTTGATTCATTGAGTCCGCAGACACAGTTCGTGTTCTTCACGCTGCTGAAGATTGCGTGCGTGCTGGGGCTGCTGCTCACGCTCGTCGCCTACGCGGTGCTGGCGGAGCGCAAGGTCTCGGCGCTCATCCAAGACCGAGTCGGGCCGAACCGCGTGAACCTCCCGCTCATCGGGAGCATTCCGTTCCTCGGCCAGTTTCTCACGAAGCTCGGCTTCTGGCATCCGCTCGTGGACGGCGTGAAGAGCTTCATCAAGGAAGACTTCACCCCGGGGCACGTGCGGAAGATTTACTTCTGGCTCGCGCCGGCCATCTCGCTCGTGCCGGCGTTCCTCGTCATCGCGGTGATTCCGTTCGGCTCCACGCTCGGCGCGCAGAAGATGGTCATCGCCGACCTCAACGTCGGCATTCTCTACACCTTCGGCATCGTATCGCTCGGCGTGTATGGCGTCGTGCTGGCGGGCTACGCGGCGAACTCGAAGTTCCCCTTCCTCGGCGGCATCCGCGCCAGCGCGCAGATGATTTCCTACGAAATCGCGATGGGCATGAGCGTCATCCCGGTGTTCCTCGTCGTGGGCGACCTGAACCTCGGCAAAATCATCGAGCACCAAGCGCAGAACGGCTGGAACGTCCTCCCGCTCTTCGGCGGCGGATTCAGCGCGCAATCACTCCTGCTCGTGCCGTGTGGCATCGTGTCCTTCGTGATTTTCTTCATCTCCGCCCTCGCGGAAACGAACCGCCTGCCCTTCGACATGGCGGAGTCCGAGTCCGAACTCGTCAGCGGCTACCACACGGAATACAGCTCGATGAAGTTCGGCATGTTCTTCATCGGCGAATACGCGAACATGTTCGCCGGCGCGGCCATGATGACGACGCTCTTTTTCGGCGGCTGGACGCTGCCCTTCTTCGGCCTCGATGTCGCGCCGGTGGCTGGCGAATGGTGGAAGGGCCTGCTGCACATCGGGATTTTCATGGGGAAGATGCTCGCGTTCATGTTCACCTTCATGTGGATTCGCTGGATGCTCCCGCGCTTCCGCTACGACCAGTTGATGGACCTGGGCTGGCGGCGGATGATTCCGCTGGCCTTGGCGAATATCATTCTCACTGCGGGCGTGCTGGCCCTGACGAACCGTTGACCGACGCGCGACCATGATTGTCAAACGCAACGAACTGACTTGGTTTGAGCGACTGTATCTGCCGGCCCTCATCGGCGGGCTGAAGGTCACCACGCGCCATTTCCTCAACACCCTCACCACCAAGACTCCCGTCACGCAGCAGTATCCCGAGGAGCCCACGCGCGTGCTGCCCGGCTATCGCGGCGCTCCGTATCTCGTGCGCGACCAGGACGGCCACACCAAGTGCGTCTCCTGCCAGCTCTGCGAATTCGTCTGCCCGCCTAAGGCCATCCGCATCACGCCCCCCGGCCCGACGGGCAAGCCCGCCGACCGCACCAACGCGGAGAAGATGCCCGAGGAGTTCGAAATCAACATGCTCCGCTGCATCTTCTGCGGCCTGTGCCAGGAAGTCTGCCCCGAGGAAGCGATCTTCCTAAAGAGCGACTTCTCCCTCACCGGCCTCGCGCGCAGCGAGATGATTTACGACAAGGAGAAGCTCCTCGCCCTCGGCGGCACGCACCCCGGCATCCAGAAGTGGAAGCACAAGCTGGACGAGGCGAAGGAGCAGGAAACTTTCCCGGTGAAGGTCTAGACATCGCACATGGCATTACCCGACGCACTTTTCTACCTCTTCGCCTTCCTGACGCTCCTCTTCGGCGCGCTGGTGGTGGCCAATCCGTTCAGCCGCAACCCGGTCACGAGCGCGATGTTCCTCGTGCTCACCATCTGCGCGATGGCCGGCCTCTTCGTGCTGCTCAACGCCTTCTTCCTCGCGGCGGTGCAAATCCTCGTCTATGCGGGCGCGGTGATGGTGCTCTTCCTCTTCGTCATCATGCTCCTCGACCTCAAGGAGGAGCAGCGCCGGAAGATAAACCTCTTCGGCATCGTGACCGGCACGGGGGCGGTGCTCGGTCTGGGCTTTCTGCTCACACGCACCATCTGGGGCGGCGACCTCAACCAATCCGCCAACCCGCGCATCATCGGCGACACCAAGGCCCTCGGCCTCGAACTGTTCACCAAGGGCCAGTTCCTCCTCCCCTTTGAAATCGTCTCCGTCCTCCTGCTCGTGGCGATGGTGGGCGTGATTCTCCTGAGCAAGAAGGAGTTGAAATGAACGTCGGCCTCGAACACTACCTCACCGTCAGCGCGATGCTCTTCTGCCTCGGGCTGCTGGGCGTCATCCTGCGGCGCAACGTCCTCGTCATCTACATGTCGCTGGAGTTGATGCTCAACGCGGCCAACCTCGCGCTCGTCGCCTTCTCGCGCTTCAACGAAAACCTCACCGGCCAGATGATGGTCTTCTTCGTCATCACCGTCGCGGCGGCGGAAGTCGCCGTCGGCCTCGCGCTCATCGTCGCGCTCTACCGCAAGCGCCAGTCCGCGCACGTGGAAGACCTGACCTCGCTGAAACTCTGACATGGAACCCACTCTCAGCCCCGCCGGCATTGCCGCGCTGACGATTTTGCTCCTGCCGCTCGCAGCGGCGGCGGTCATCGCGTTCTGCACGCAACGCGACGGCGAGCGCAGCGCGAACCTGTCCATCGGCGCGATTGCCCTCAGCTTCATCCTGAGCCTCGGCCTCTTCTTTTTCACCGGCGACAAGGCGCAGGAAATTACCTTCAACTGGCTCTCGGTCGGCGACCTGAAAGTCTCCTTCGGCCTCCTGCTCGACCCGCTCTCCAAGCTCATGCTCCTCGTCGTCACCGGCGTCGGGCTGATGATTCACATCTACTCGCGCGGCTACCTGCATGGCGACCGCAGCTACAGCCGCTACTTCGCCAGCCTGAGCCTCTTCACCTTCTCGATGCTCGGCATCGTGCTCGCGAACAACCTCTTCATGATGTTCGTGTTTTGGGAGCTGGTCGGCGTGAGCAGCTACCTGCTCATCGGCTTCTGGTTCGAGAAGAACTCCGCTGCCGACGCCGCGAAGAAAGCCTTCCTCACCAACCGCGTCGGCGACTTCGGGTTCATCCTCGGCATCATTCTCACCTGGGTCGCGCTTGGCTCGGTGAACTTCGCTGAGCTCGCCAGTGCGCTCGACGGCAAGGCGTTTCCCTTCGCCAGCCTGACCGAGCCGCTCGGCAAAATCGCCGGGGGCACGCACTGGTGGGTCGTTCACCCCAACGTCCTCGCCACGCTCGTTGGCCTGCTGCTCTTCATGGGCGCGATGGGCAAGTCCGCGCAGTTCCCGCTGCACGTCTGGCTGCCGGACGCGATGGAAGGCCCCACGCCGGTCAGCGCGTTGATTCACGCCGCCACGATGGTCGCCGCCGGCGTCTTCATGCTCTGCCGCATCTTCTTCATCCTCGATATCCCCGGCTCCCACGCGCTGGAAATCATCGCGTGGATTGGCGGCTTCACCGCACTGCTCGCCGCGCTCATGGCGCTCCAGCAAAACGACATCAAGCGCATCCTCGCCTACTCCACGCTGTCGCAGCTCGGCTACATGGTGATGGCCGTCGGCCTGCACGC
>CAMBZO010000207.1 GCA_945872195.1 Akkermansia muciniphila
CGCCGTGAGCGCGGCACGCGCGTCTTCACCGGCCCCGGACTTCTCCATGAAATACTGGTAGCCGCCCACATACGATGTCACCTGACCGGCGTTGACGTGCAGCACCTTCGTCGCGAGGTGCCGGATGAAATGCACGTCGTGCGAGATGAACACCAGCGTGCCCTCGTATCGCTCCAGCGCGAGCGTGAGCGACTCGACGGTGTGGATGTCGAGGTGCGTGGTCGGCTCGTCCATGAGCAGGAGGTTCGGTGGGTCCACGAGGAACTTCACCAGGTTCAGCCGGCTCTTCTCACCGCCGCTCAACACGACGGTCTTCTTGAAGATGTCGTCCTTGCGGAACATGAAGGAGCCGAGCACGCCGCGCGCCTCGTCCTCGCGCATGAGCGGTGCGCTGGCCAGGACTTCGTCCAAGACCGTCTTCTCCGGGTCGAGCGTGTCGGCGCGGTGCTGGCTGAAGTAACCAATCTTGGCGTTGTGCCCGAGGTCGCGTTCGCCCTTTTGATACTCGACCACGCCCGCGAGGATCTTGAGCAGCGTGGATTTGCCCGCGCCGTTGGGCCCGACGAGCACGGTGCGCTCGCCGCGCTCGATGGTCAGGTCGAGGCCCCGGTAAACGTGCGTCGCCCCGTAGGCCATGTGAATGCCTTCGAGGGAGACGGCGCGCTGGCCGCCGCGCGGGGGCGGGGGGATTTGAAACCGGAACGGCCGGCGCGGCGCGAGGGGCTTTTCGATGAACTCCATGCGCTCAATCTGCTTGAGCTTGTTCATGGCCTGCGAGGACTTAGACGGCACCGCGCGGAAGCGGTCGGCAAACTCCTGAAGCGCGGCGATTTCCTTCTGCTGGTTCTTGTGGGCGGCCAACTGCTGCTCGTAGCGCTCCTCGCGCTGGCGCAGGAAGTCCGTGTAGTTGCCGGTGTAGGCGATGAGCTTCTTCTCCGAGATTTCATGCACCTCCGTCACCACCTCGTCCATGAACTGGCGGTCATGCGAAATCAGCAGCAGCGCGCCGGAATAGTTCTTCAGGTAATTCTGCAGCCAAAGCAGCGAGAGCAGGTCGAGATGGTTCGTCGGTTCGTCGAGCAGGAGGAGGTCCGGCTCCATCACGAGCAGGCGGGCCAGCCGCGCGCGCATGATCCAGCCGCCGCTCATCTCCCGCGCCTTCCGGTCGAGGTCCGGGTCGCGAAAGCCCAGCCCGCGCAACATCTTTTTCGCCTTCGTCTCCACCTGCGGGTCGTTCAACGCGTCGTGCTTCGCGTGCGCTTCCATATACTCGGGGGCGGACACCTGGCCCGCTGCCTCCAGCTCGTGCAGCCGCTTTTCCAAGCGCGGCAGCTCGTCCACGCGGCCGGTGGCCACCTCCAGAATCGTCTCCTCGCCGTGCGCCTCGGCCTCCTGCGGCAGATGGCCGACCATCGTCCACTCGTCGCGTTCGACCGTGCCGGAGTCCGCCTCCTTGTGCTTGAGAATGATGGAGAACAACGTGGTCTTGCCCGCGCCGTTGGGTCCGACCAGCGCGACGCGGTCGCCGTAATTCACCCCGAGCGACGCGGCTTCAAACAGCACGCGCCCACCCAGGGTCATCTTCAGATCTCGAATGTTGAGCATGAAACGTAATGGGTCGCCGACGGACGCCCGCCGCTGCACCGGGAGGGGAATTAGCCTGCGCTCCGCGGAAGCCGGAGCGTTGGATGTGTCTTCGGCGACGAGCGGCAGAGGCTAGGCCCGGAGCGCCCGGCGTCAATCGCCCTTTTGCCCCTTTTGCAGGGCAAGTGATCAGCCGTGCATCTCAGTTTCTTGCACCCAAGCGGCTTTTCCACTCCTGCTCGTAATCCTGATCCTAATCTTGCTCCTCCCGTCGGGTTTCGGCCAGCGGAGCAGGATCAGGATTACGAGCAGGAGGAGCGGCCCAACCGCCTCACGCCACATTGGACCTGCAAGCAAGTGAGATGCGTCCGGCGCGCTTGTCAGCCGCGTTTCGCCCGCTACGCTGGGGTCATGCGCTCCCGTTTCATTCCTCCGCTCGCGTTGCTCACACTCTTCGTGTCGCTTGCTTACTCGGCCGCGCCGCTGCCCGGCACGCTGCCGCTCACGCGCGCGGGCGATTTCTCCGCGCAGATGGTTGCGGGCATTCACCAGTTCCTGCTGCGCGAGACGGAGAACTCGGTCGCGGCCCGCGCGCAGCTCTGGCAGCGCGACCGCAGCTCGCCGGAAGCCTACGCGAAGTCCGTCGCGCCGAACCGCGAGCACCTCGCGCAAATCCTCGGCGTCGTGGACAAGCGCACTGCGTTCAAGGCGCTGGAGCACCTCGCCTCCACGCGCGACTCAGCCATCATCGCCGAGACGCCGCAGTTCACCGTCTTCGCCGTGCGCTGGCCCGTGCTGGACGGCGTGACGGGCGAAGGCCTTTTGCTGGAGCCGAAGTCGCCCATCCGCGCGCAAGTCATCGCGTTGCCGGACGCGGACCAGACGCCGGAGCAGCTCGCAGGCATCGCGCCGGGCAAAGCCGCCTGGGCGCGCGCGCTCGCTGCCGCCGGCTGCCGCGTGGTCATCCCGACGCTCATTGACCGGCGCGACGAGTGGTCCGGCAACCCGCGCATCCGCTTCACGAATCAGCCGCATCGCGAATGGATCTACCGCCAAGCCTTCATGCTGGGCCGCACCGTCATCGGCTATGAAGTGCAGAAGGTGCTCGCGCTCGCCGACTGGTTTGAGGGGGAGCGGCCAGCGGTCAGCGGTCAGCAGCCAGCCAAGGTGCCGACCCTCGTGGCCGGATACGGCGAGGGCGGTCTCCTCGCGCTGCACGCCGCCGCGCTCGACACCCGCATCTCCGGCGCGCTCGTCAGCGGCTACTTCGATTCGCGGCAGGCGCTCTGGAAGGAGCCCATTTACCGCAACGTCTTCGGCCTCCTCCGCGAGTTCGGCGATGCGGAACTCGCCAGCCTCATCCACCCGCGCAAGCTCATCGTCGAGCACAGCTCCGTGCCGGAAATCAAAGGCCCGCCCACGCCTCGCGCAGGTCGTAGCGGCGGCGCGGCACCGGGGCAATGGAGCCTGCCGGACCTGGCATCCGTGCAAGCCGAGGTCGCACGCGCGGGCCAGCTCACGGGCCAAGCCCCGGAGCTGTTCCACGGCAACGGTGGAGCCACCACCGGCCCCGGCTCGCTGCGCGCCCTCGAAGCCTTGCTCAAGGCGGGCGGCGTGGACGCCCGCGCTGACTTCGCATCTGACCAACCGCTCGGCGACCGGCGCCAAGAGTTCAGCCCTGACGACCGCCAGCGGCGGCAAGTGAAAGAGCTGGAAAACTTCACGCAGAACCTTCTCCGCGTGGCGACCTACGCGCGCGACGAGACTTTCTGGGCAAAGGCGAAAGCCCCCAACGCCGCTGCGTGGGACACCGCGCGCAAGCCGTGGCAAAGCAACTTCTGGCACCAGGTCAACGGCAAGTTCCCATCCCCCAACGTCCCCACCGCCGCGCGCTCGAAGGAGATTCTTAACACCGACAAGCTCACCGGCTACGACGTGACGCTGGAGGTTTTGCCCGACGTGTTCGCGTGGGGAATTCTGCTTCTGCCCAAGGACCTTAAGCCCGGTGAGCGCCGCCCCGTGGTCGTCTGCCAGCACGGCCTCGAAGGCGTGCCCATGGACACCGTCATCACCGACAAGACCAACCGCGCGTGGGCACCCTACAAAGGCTTCGCCACCGCCCTCGCCGAGCGCGGCTTCATCGTCTTCGCGCCGCACAACCCCTATCGCGGCAAGGACGATTTCCGCGTCCTGCAACGGCTCGCGAACCCGCTGGGCAAGCACCTCTTCTCCGTCATCTTCGCCCAGCATGAGCGCATCCTGGAATGGCTCGGCGCGCAACCCTTCGTGGACGCGAAGCGCATCGGCTTCTATGGCCTGAGCTACGGTGGCAAGTCCGCGATGCGCATCCCGGCGGTGCTGGACGGCTACTGCCTGAGCATCTGCTCGGCGGACTTCAACGAGTGGGTCTGGAAAAACGCGACCGTGGACTGGCGCGGCAGCTACCTGTTCACCGGCGAATACGAGATCTTCGAGTGGAACCTCGGCCACACCTTCAACTACGCCGAGATGGCCACGCTCATCGCGCCGCGCCCCTTCATGGTCGAGCGCGGGCACGAGGACGGCGTGGGCATAGACGAGTGGGTGAACTTCGAGTTCGCCAAGATCCGTCGCTTCTACAACAAGCTCGGCATCGGCGACCGCGCGGAGATCGAGCACTTCGACGGCCCGCACACGATCAACGGGCAGGGCACCTACGACTTCCTGCACAAGCACCTGAACTGGCCGAAGCGGTGAAAATCAGCGCGGCGAAGGCGCTGGTTGTCCTTCACAGCGGAGCAGTGGAACGCTGGCGCAGCGGCGGACGACGCGCTAACCTGCGCCCATGAAATCGCTCCTCAGCGCCCTGCTCCTCGCCCTCGTCTGCACGACCTCCACGCTCGCCGCGGACAAGACCCCCGACCCCAAGGCCACCAAGCCCAAGCCGTATATCCTCACCCTGTGTCTGGTGAGCGATGAGAAGGTGGACAAAGGCGACCCGACGTTCATCTACAAGGGCCGCGAGATTAAGGTGTGCTGCGAGGGTTGCGTGAAGGACTTTCAGAAAGACCCGGAGAAATACCTGAAGCTGATCGAAGCCGCGGAGAAGAAGCTGGCGGAGGACAAGGCGAAGCTGCCGAAGTAGCAGATGGAGAAAACGAAACAAAAAGCCCCGGCCTGGCGATCGGGGCTTCGTGATTCGGATTGAGCGTTGGCTCAGATGATGCCGGCGAGTTCTTGCAGCACGCGCCAGTTGTCGAGGCGGTCTTGCTTGGCTTCGAGCATCAGCGGGGAGGGCAGGCCGTCCTTGTCGAAGTGCTTCGAGAAGCGGCCTTCGGTGCGGGCGAACATGACGAAGTCGAAGAGGTCGCCGGTCTTGGGGTCTTTATACCAGTCGTCCTTCGGCGCGGGGTTGCCCTGGAGGCTGAGGCGCTCGGCGATTTTGTTGCCCTTGCGCGGGTCGTAGATGAGGACGGGGAAGGTGCGCGTGTCCACGGCGAGCTTGGACTGGTTCATGGCGAGGTTGTCGCCGACGCCGTGCTCGGGCTGGCAGGTGGTGTAAACGCTGATGACCGCCGGGCCGTCGAACTCGTTCGCCGCCATGATGGACTTGTAGAAGTGGTTCGACATGGCGCAGGAGGTCTGCGCGACGAAGGTGTTCGGGTGCATCATGGCAATCTGCGCGATTTCCTTGCGGCGTTCGGTCTTGCCCTGGATGACTTTGCCGTGGACGGAGAACTTGGTGTTCTGCGACTTGAAGGAGGCGGTGGAGCTTTGGCCGCCGGTGTTCGAGTAAACTTGGGTGTCGAGGATGAGCACCTTGATGTTCATGCCCGAGGCGAGCATGCGGGAGAGGGACTGGAAGCCGATGTCGAGCATCGCGCC
>CAMBZO010000208.1 GCA_945872195.1 Akkermansia muciniphila
ACCCAGATGGCGTCGGAGTTTTTGACCAGCTCGTCGAGGGTGCGGGCGACTTGGACGCCGGGGAAGCAGTCGGCGAACATCTGGGCGCTGGCGGGGTCGGCGTCGTAGTAGCAGGAGATGACGGTGTTGTCGAAGGGCTGCTTGGCGAAGTCTTCCTTGGGATTGCGGAAGTGGGATTTGAAGAGGTCCACCGGGCCTTTGCTGAGATGCTTTTCAATCATCTTGAGGTCCATGGTCGGGTGGAAGCCGTGGGCGAAGTGGTAGGTGTGGCCGTTGGTCTTTTGCGGCTTGCCGCCGATGCTCGAGGAGATGACGCCGATGCGCAGCGGCTTGGCCGGTCCGAAGGTGGTGAGGGGGCCGGTGGCGGCGGACGCAGCGGCGGCGAGGACGGTGGAACCGGTGGCGGCGAGGAAGTCGCGGCGGGAGGTGGGGGAGGAAGAATTCATGAGTGCAAAACCGACGCGCTTGCCAGCGCGGAAGTTCACTCCTACTTTCCCGCGCCTATGGAAAATGTCGTCATCATCGGGTCGGGCTGCGCGGGCTGGACGGCGGCGCTCTACACGGCGCGCGCGAGCTTGAATCCCATCGTCGTGACGGGCGCGACGCCGGGCGGGCTGCTCACGACCACGAGCATCGTGGAAAATTTCCCCGGCTTCCCCGAGGGCGTGGACGGCACGGAGCTGATGATGAAGATGCAGGCGCAGGCGGAGCGCTTCGGCGCGCGCGTGCGGTTCGGCTCGACGGTCGAGGCGGTGGACTTGAGCAAACGGCCGTTCGTCGTGAACATTGACGGCGAGAAGGTGGAGACTAAGTGCATCATCATTGCGACGGGCGCGGGCCACAAACATCTCGACGTGCCGGGCGAGGCGGAGTTGGAGAAGAAGGGCGTGACGTATTGCGCGACGTGCGATGGGGCGCTGCCGATGTTCCGCAATCAGCCGCTCGTCGTCGTGGGCGGCGGCGACTCGGCGTGCGAGGAGGCGACGTATCTGACGCGCTTTGCGTCGGTGGTTTACCTCGTGCATCGCCGCGATTCGCTCCGCGCCTCGAAGGTTATGGCCGAGCGCGCGCTGTCGAACCCCAAGCTCGTGCCGGTGTGGGACTCGGTGGTGACCGAGGTGCTCGACGTGGCGGCGGGCAAGGTCACGGGGGTGAAATTGAAGAATCTCAAGACGGGCGCGGAGAGTCTGCTGCCCTGTGCGGGCGTCTTCGCCGCCATCGGGCATTACCCGAACACGCAGCTCTTCAAGGGGCAAATCGCGCTCGATGAGAACGGCTACGTGGTGCGTGAGAAGGGTTCGCAGACGACGGTGGAGGGCGTGTTCGTCGCGGGCGATTGCTCGGACCATGTTTACCGGCAAGCCATCACCGCGGCAGGCATGGGCTGCGCGGCGGCGATTGACGCGGAGCGGTATCTGGGGTCGTTGAACCAGTGAGGCGCTTATGACACCAGCCCAGCGCGCAGCCATCCTCGCCGAGGTCAAAGGCGGAAACAAAATCGCGGCCATCAAACTGTGCCGCGAGGCGACGGGAATGGGCTTGGCGGAGGCGAAGGATTGGGTGGAGAAGTTGGAGACTGCCCCGGATGCGCCGCTCCCGTCGGGCGGAGAGTTAGCGGGGGCTTTGGCACCCGTTGCCGAACTGCTCTTCAAAGGGGGAAACAAAATCGCGGCCATCCAACTCTATCGCGAGCAGGTCAAGCCTGGCTCCGGGCTGGCTGAGGCCAAGGATGCGGTCGAACAGCTCGAAGCCGGGCTGCGCGCGCATCACCCGGAGAAGTTCACCGCGCAAGCGCAGAAGTCCGGTTGCACAGGGGTTCTGGCTTTGCTGGTTGTGGTGGTAGTCTGGATTCGCTCATGACTCCCACTGAACTTGCCGAGCGCCTCGCTGCGCTGAACCCGCCGCGCTTGCTGGATGTGCGGCAGCCGGATGAATTTGCCATCGTTTCGCTGCCGGGCGCGAAATTGATTCCGCTGAACGAATTGCCGGAACGCGTCGGCGAGCTGGCGGCGTGGCGGGAGCAGGAGGTGGTTGTGTATTGCCATCACGGGATGCGCAGCGCGCACGCGATCGGCTGGCTGCGGCATCAGGGTTTTACGAACTTGCACAACCTCAGCGGCGGCGTGGATCGGTGGTCGTTGGAGGTGGATGCGAATGCGCGACGCTACTGAGGCGTCTGCAAACGGTCCCGAGAAGGGCGCAACTGTAGTTTCCGCTTCTTTTCGGTCAGCATTGCTTTAGAAAAACACCATGAGTCAACGGCAGGCGCGAATCCGTCGCGCGACCCACGAGACGCAAATCAGTCTCGACCTGAATGTGGATGGCACCGGCAAGGCCGCCATCCGCACGGGCGTGCCGTTTTTCGACCACATGCTGACGCTATTCGCGAAGCACGCGGTGATGGACCTCAAGCTGCGCTGCAAAGGTGACCTCGAAGTGGACGCGCACCACACGGTGGAGGACTGCGGCATCGCGCTGGGCCAGGCGTTCGTGCAGGCGCTGGGAGAGAAGAAGGGGATTCGCCGCTACGGGACGGGCTTCGACCCACGCAATCCCTTCCCCGGCGAGGCTTACGTGCCCATGGATGAATGCTTGGCGCGTTGCGTGATTGATTTTAGCGGGCGGCCTTTCCTCGTGTGGCGCGGGATGGACGGCCTCGCACAGAAGAAGATTTCACCGGCCGAGCGGACGCAGGACATGTCGAGCGCGTTTCGCTTCGGGCTGGCGCGGGAGTTCTTTCAGGGCTTCGCAAACGAGGCGCGTTGCAACTTGCACTTGGAACTCCTCTACGGCGGTGAGCCGCACCATGTCGTGGAGGGGCTGTTCAAGGCCTTTGCCAAGGCGACTGACTTCGCCTGCCAGCGGGACCCGCGAATCGCCGGTCAGATTCCGAGCACGAAAGGCAAACTCTAGCCGCAATGCCGCAGCCGCCTGACTTTACGACGACGCTGGACGTGCAGTTGGTGGCCTTCTCTCAGGCTGGCGACATGATCGCCTTCGAGGAGTTGGTCGCCCGGCACCGTGACAAGATATACGCGCGCGCCTTCAGCATGATGCGCAACGAGGAAGATGCGATTGACCTCTCGCAGGAGGCGTGGGTCAAGGCTTGGCAGCGGCTGAAGCAGTTTCAGGGCGATTCTAGCTTTGCCACATGGATGACGCGCATCGTCATCAACCTCTGTCTGGACCAGCTCCGGCGGCAGAAACGGACGCGCGCGGAGTCTATCGAGCAGCTGGATGAAGAGCTCGGTGGGGTGGAACGTCAGATGCCGGTAGTTGCATCAAATCCTACGGAAGGACTGGAACGCGCCGAGTTGCGGAAGCGGATAGACAAGGCGATGACCCAACTCTCCTACGAGCACCGCACCGTGCTGATTCTGCATGAGTTTGAAGAGATGGAATACAAGCAGATCGCGAAGGTGATGAACTGCTCGATCGGGACAGTGATGTCCCGGCTATTTTATGCGCGGCGGCGCTTGGCGTCGTTGCTGCAGAGTTTGAAGAAAGAACAACAAAGTTGAACCCGAAGGCAGTTATGAACACGGAATTGAAATTGCAGGCCCTGTTGGACGGCGCGCTCGACGCCCGCGAGATTCGGGAAATCGAAGCCATTCTCGCACAGGACATCCAGAGCGCCGCACTGATGCAGGAACTCAAGTGGATGAAGGCCGCCGTCGCCGGCAACGAGGCTGAAGTGAAGCTTCCGGAGACCCGGGAGTTTTACTGGAGCAAGATCGAGCGCGGCATCGCAGCCGAGGCTAAGCAAGCCGCTGCGGCTCCCGCCGAACGCGCTTGGTGGCTCAGGTTCATTTATCCGGCCACCGGTCTGGCCGCGATGGTTGCGGTCATGTTCGTCGTCAGCGGTGGACGCACCACCGACGGCGCAGATACCGAAAGCGTGCCAGAGGATGTGAACGCCATCAGCTTCCGCTCCGAGGCTGAGGCCATGTCCGTTGTTTACGTTGCCGACGAGAATGGCACCTTCAACCCCGTCGGCCAGGAAACGAAAAATGAGCCTGAAGCCGACAAGTAATCCGTCGCGCTGGCAGTTTCTCGTCCTGCTGCTGACTTCCTTGTCAGCTTTGCTCGGCGTCGCCTCCACGCCCGTTGAAGCCCGCGTCCAAGCCGTCCTGATCTGGGGCACTGACGAGGCCAAGCCCACCGGCAAGAACCTCAAGGAAGTGGACTCGAAGCTCCGTGACAGGCTCGCCAACGTCTTCAAGTGGAAGAACTATTTCGAAGTCAACCGCCAGACCGCGACCCTCCCATCGTCGGTAAAAGTTCAGACAATCAAATTGAGCGAGGAATGCTCGGTGGAAGTGAAGCTTCTCCCGGAGAATGTGGCCGAGGTGAAACTGATTGGCAAAGGCAAGGCCATGGTCACCCGCCGTCACTCCCTCTCTAAGCCCGACGCCCTCGTCCTCGCCGGCGACGACAAAAACAAGACCGCTTGGTTCGTGGTCTTGAACTTCAACTGACCGGCGGTCAGTTCGGCTCCGGAGTGTTTCACCTGCGGCCCCTCCCAAGAGGGTAGAAATATTTGCGTGCGTTTTAAGTGCATCCACCAATAATCCGCCCCCATGACCATTTGGATTTTGGCACTATTGTTGTTCGCTGGGGTCGGCGCGTTGGGTCGGCAGATTGGCGGCATCCGCATGGGGATTTCCCTCGTAGGCGTCCTAGTCGCACTTTTCGCTGCGGGACCGCTCGCGCCGATCGTGCGCTCGGCGCTGGGATCGGTGGGCGTGAAGAACCCGATCCTCATGTGGTCGCTGGCCGCGCCGCTGGCGTTCCTCGGCATCATGATGGTCTTCAACAGCGTCGCGGCGGCCGTTTACATCAAGATCAGCGGCTACTTCAAATTCCGCGCGCCCGACGACGTGCGGATGCGCTGGGAACGCATTGACTCCGGCCTGGGTCTCACCGCCGGGCTGATGGCGGCGGTGCTCTATCTCCTCGCCGCGTCTTCCTACGTCTTTCATGTGGGCTACTTCACCACGCAGATCGAGTCGCCGACGGACAACCCGATCTGGCTGAAACTGACCAATAAAATGAGCTCCGACTTGACCAGCACCGGCTTTGACCGCGTGGCGGTGGGCGTGGGACAGGCGTCTCCGGGATTCTTCCAGATGGCGGATGTCGCCGGCCTGCTCTACCACAATCCCGATCTCCAGAGCCGGCTCCCGGAATACCCGCTCTTCATGTCCCTCGCGGAGCAGGCCGATCTGCAAGGCATGTTCACCAACGCAACTTACGCACCGCTGCTCCCAGCAAAAACCAACATCTCCCTCATCCTCAAGGACCCGACCACTCACCAGTTGTTCGCGAACGCCGAAATCCAGCGGGCGGCCAAGGAACTGGATATCGCTGACTTGCTGAACTTCCTCCAAAACGGGGTGTCCGAGAAATACGCGAAGGAA
>CAMBZO010000209.1 GCA_945872195.1 Akkermansia muciniphila
AAGATGGGCGCGAGGAGCTGTTCGAGCTGGTCGGCCGGGTTGCGGAGGACGGCGGTCTCGGGCGTGATGAGCTTCTCCTTGACCATGTCCATGGAGAACTTGAGCGCGGCGGCGGCGGTGCGCTTGCCGTTGCGCGTCTGGAGCATGAAGAGCTGGCCTTCCTGCACGGTGAACTCGATGTCCTGCACGTCCTTGAAGTGCTTCTCGAGCGTCGCGCGGACCTTGAGCAGCTCGGCGTAGGACTTGGGCATTACGTCCTTGAGCTTAAGCACGGGCTCGGGCGTGCGGACGCCAGCGACGACGTCTTCGCCTTGGGCGTTGATGAGGAACTCACCGTAGAACTCGTTCGTGCCGTTGGCCGGGTTGCGCGTGAACGCGACGCCGGAACCGGAGGTCTCGCCGGTATTGCCGAACACCATCGCCTGCACGTTGACGGCGGTTCCCCACTCGGAAGGAATGTTGTATTTGGCGCGATAGACCTTGGCGCGGTCGTTCATCCAGGAGCCGAAGACGGCACCCGCAGCACCACGCAGTTGGTCCCAAGGATTGTTCGGGAACGCCTTGTTCGTGCGCGCCTTCACGAGCGCCTTGAAGCGCTTCACGAGCTCCTGCTGGTCGGCGGCGGTGAGGTCGGAATCAATGATGTCCCGGTGATAGGTCTCGTGCTTGAAGGTGTGGATGGTGTGCTCGAACGGATCGTGATCCTCGCCCTCGCGCTTCTGCACGCCCATCACCACGTCGCCATACATTTGGATGAAGCGGCGGTAGCAATCCCAGGCGAACCGCTCATTGCCGGTCGCCTTGACGAGCGCGAGCACGGACTGGTCGTTCAAGCCGAGGTTGAGGATGGTGTCCATCATGCCCGGCATCGAGTCGCGCGCACCGGAGCGCACGGCGACGAGCAAGGGCATGCCGGCGGTCGCGCCGAACTTCGTGCCCATGATCTTTTCCATGTTGACGACGCCCGCTTCCATCTGGGACTGGAGCTCCTTCGGGTAGGAACGCTTGTTGGCGTAGAAATACGTGCAGACGTCGGTGGAGATGGTGAAGCCGGGCGGCACGGGCAGGCCGATGCGGGTCATCTCAGCGAGGTTCGCGCCCTTGCCGCCGAGGAGGGCCTTCATGGAGCCATCGCCGTCCGCCTTCTGGTTGCCCCACGTGTAAACGTATTTCAGTGCTTTAGCCATAATCAGGATGTGTCAGTTCAGTGTGTCGTTTTCGGGAGAGTCCGCGAAAAATGAGGCGCGACCCTAACAAGGAGCGCAATGGTGTCAACGGGGGAGATGCCTGCGCTGCGAGGGCAGTGTCAGCGATATCCTTACCCCATTTCTCAAGATGCGCCCGCGCATCCTCTCGGCCCAACCATTCCTTGCGCATCGGAACCCCAGCCAGCAAAGTTCGTGCGTGAAAATCGGCTCACGGTCAGACCAGCAGGGCGAGCTCGAGGGCCGGACTCGGCCCCCGGCGATCCTCTTTTTCCAGCGCTGGGCCATCAACACGCTCGCGGTCCTCGTCGCGACGCACGTTGTCTCCGGCATCCACTACGATACTGTTACGAGCCTCTTCGTCGCCTCGCTGCTGTTCGGTATCCTTACCACATTTCTGCGCCCGCTGCTGTTTGTCCTCACGTTGCCGCTGGTGGTCCTCACGCTGGGGCTCTTCGTGTTCGTCATCAACGCCGGCCTGCTTTATCTCGTCGGCTCGCTGGTGAAAGATTTTCGGGTGGACGGCTTCTGGCCCGCGTTCTGGGGGGCAATCGTCATCGGACTGATCTCGGTGGTGCTCAACTCGCTGACCGGCTCGGGCGATGGCAAGCTGCGGGTGCGGCGCTCGCCTCCGGCCAGCAAACCATCCGGCAACGATGGCAACGGTCCAGTGATCGACGTGTAGCGGCCTCCGGCGCAAGTCGCGCGCTACGTGAGCAGTCGCCCAATTTCCCCGTAAGTCCTCACCACGTGGTGCGCGTGCGCGAGCTTCTCCGCTGGCAGTGTGTTCGTGATGGCAATCGCCGTCATGCCCGCGGCACGCGCGGCGGTGACTCCGGCGGCGGAATCTTCGATCACGCAACACGCCGCCGGTTCCACTCCGAGCAGCACCGCCGCCCGTAGGAAAATGTCGGGCGCCGGCTTCCCGTGCGCCACGTCCTGCACACTCACGACGATTGGGAAATACCGCCGCAGCGACTTCATCGCGAGCACTTCATCAATCACCAGGTGCACGGACCCGGACGCCACGGCGAGGCGATGACTCGCCGCGAGCTGGGCGACGAGCTCTGGCAGGCCCTCGAAGATGGGCTGCTCGCGACGCAGGATTTCGATGACATGGTTTTGCTTCCACGCGGTGAGTTCCTCGATCGACTGCTTCGGCTGGTGCCGCGCGATGAAGTCCACCCAAACCGCGCGATCCGACCGGCCAATGTATTGCTCGAAGTGGACGCCGTGAGTCTGCCCGTAGCCCATCTGCTCGAACACGTCGAGGAACGCGCGCTCGTGGCGAGGCTCGCTGTCCACGATGACGCCATCCATGTCGAAAATGACTGCGGAAAACATAGGCAGGGGATGGGGTCTGGCGGATGGGGGGATAGGGAGAAGGACGCCGAGCCAGTGTGCTGCTCGTGATTCTGCTCCTGCTCCTCCGAGCTCAGTGAAAGACCGATTCCTTCGGCCGCTCGACGAGGTGGAGCAGATTCCCCTCCGCGTCCGCGAAGAACAACACGCGCCCGCCGCCGCCCGCTGGCTTCGGCTCACCGGTGAATGACACGCCCCGGAGCGCGAGTTCCGCCTGCGCCGCCTCGATGGAGGCCACACGCAATGCAAGGTGACGCCAGCCCGCAACCCCGTTGTTCGCGGTGTCGGCCACCGATCCGGTCGCGCCGTAAATCTCGATCATCAGCCCGCCGCCGAGTTCAAGGAAGAAGGCCGGCGGCGTCTGGCCGTTGTCGAAGCGCAACTTCGCGCCCAGCACGCGCACATACCAATCCTTGAGAGCCACGGTGTCGCGCGCCGGCAGGCCGATGTGCTCGACGGAGTATTTGAGTTCGCTCATGCGACTGGGATTTCGTGGGAGCCAGCGTGATTGTGCAACCGGAAAACTTCGCGTTGTGCTGCGACACCCGGCCTCAATCGCTCAACTGCTTCAGCCAGTCCCCGGCGTGGCGCTGGTAGGCGGACCAACCGCGTGCGCCGACAGCGGCTTGCAACGTGCGCTCGGTCTCCACGCGGATGGCGAGGAGCGCGACCGCGCGGGCATCGTCGGCCAAGCCCGCGTTCTGACGGGTCTGGCGAACGAGCTTCTGCGAGGCGGTCTGAAGTTCAAGCCACTGCGCGGCGGAGGCGGGCTGGACTTCGAGGCGGCGCGCGAGTTTGAGCAACGTGTGGAAGCGTGGATCGCTTCCACGCTCGAAGGTGGCAAAACCCGCCTCGCCCAGGCGCGCGGTGAGCTGCGCCTTCCGCTGCGTCTCGCGTTCCTCCAGCTTGGCGTTGAAGTCCGGGTCGTCGAAGGGGCGCTTCGGATCGCGCGGCGTGGGGCGAGGATGAGCGGTGTCGAATTCACGCAGCGCCTCCGCCTGCGCGCGGAGGTTCTCCGGCTTGTCCGCGTAGCCGCGCAACTCGCGGACTTGCCGGGCCTGCGGGCTGCGACGCAGTTCGGCCTCGGCCCACTCGCCGTCGCTGAAGAGCGCCCGTCGCTCTGTCCCCTGCCGTTCGCGCAGCTCCTTCTGCTTTGCAGCGCGCTCGGCGGGCGGGGCCTTCGCCACCTCCCGGTTCAAGGCCTCGCGCTCCTTCGCGTGCCGGCCATCCAGCGTGGTGAGTCCGGTTTGCTTCTCCTCCGCCAAGTGGCCGAACTGCTCGTTGCGGCCCGGCTTGTCCGTCTTGGTTTCCTTGCCCAGCACCGCTTGCAGCTCGGCTTGGATGCGCTTCTGTTCCTCCGTCAGCTCCTCTACCTCCTTTTCCGTCGGCGTGCCGTCGAGCATTTTTCCCAATGCTTTACCGTCGGCTACGGATTGCCAGAATTGTGCGTTGAAAGGCCGCACCAGCTCGCGCAGCCGCACGCGGAACTCGTCGGCGACGCGCGCCTCCAGAATGTCGCGCGCAGTCTCCTTCGGGCAGCCGATGGCGAGCAGGTTGGTCAGGCAGACGAAGTAGTTCGTGGACTCGACAGAACTCCACTGGAACGGCGGGCTGCGGGGGACTTTCACTTCCGGCAGTCGCGCTGCCGGCTCAATCACAACCTCGGTGCTGACGCGCGTTGTCACGGCCAGCTTGCCCCGTGGCGCGGGCGCGGGCGCGGGCGCGGACGGGCGGGCCGTCTGCCACAGCAACGCGCCGACCAGCGCGAGATTCGCGGTGACGGTGCCGAGGATGTAGCGGCGCAGGCTCATCGCACGATGACGGTTCCAGCCGCAGGCCTACCCAGCGGCATCGAGAGCGAGTTGGTGAGCTGCTGCCCGTGTTGTTTCAGGTAGGCGTTGAAGCCGACCGGGCCGAGGCTGCGAGCAAGCACTTGCGTCGTCTGCGCACGGAGCGCTGCTAGCAGCAGCAGTCGCTCTTCAGCGGAGAGCTGCTGGTCCGCGCGGATTTGCTGCGCCTGCGTCTCGGCGGCACGGCGGGCCTCGTAGGCTTGCACCAACGCAGTCTTGGCCACCCCCTGCTTCTCCGTGCTCTGGAACAACTCGCGGAACAACTGGTCCTTGCCCCGCTCCACATCGGCGAACCGCTCGGGGCCGAGGAACCGCCGGAGCAGCTCCTGGAACGCCGCGTCGCCCTGTTGCCGCAGCGCCTCGGGGTAAAGCTCATCGTCCAAGTTCAACATCTTGGCGAACACATCGTGCGTGTCCGCGCGCAGCCGGGAAATCTCCCGCAGCTCGCCGCCGGTGAGGTTCACGCCGTTGCGACGGGCGAGGTGGTCCATCCCCTCCGCGGTCGCGGTCGAGAGCCGCAGCCGAAGTTCCTCCAGCGCGCTCGGCGCTAGCACCCGCGCCAGCTCGCCCTCCAAGCGGTCGCGCAGCGCATGAAGCTGGGTCAGGTCATCATCCAGCAGAATGCCCTCGGTCGTGGCGAGGTAAGCCATGGCGTCGGCCTGGCGGAGCTGGAAGACTGTCATGAGCTGGTCGGACTTCGCGTTGTCGATGAAGCCGAGAAGAAGTTCTTCCAGGATAGCCGAGTCCATGCCCGCCGAGCGCAAGACCTTCAGCGCCTCATAACTCATCTCCGCGCCGAGCACCCGCTGGATGAGCGCGCGTTTCTCCAGCTCCAGAGCGCGCAGCTTCGCGGCGCGCTGCCGCTGCCGGGCATCGCGCTGGTCGGCGGTTTCCCAGAAGGTGTCTTCCGGGCTTTCTTCGAGTTTCTTCGCGCGCTCGTCGTAGAGCTTCTCGATGTCCGGCAGCAGGATGTCCCGCAGCGTGCGCTCCGGGCAGCCGACG
>CAMBZO010000210.1 GCA_945872195.1 Akkermansia muciniphila
GTCACAACTTCAAATGCTCCCACAAATCCCCCGGCTGGAGCCGCAGGTTGATGTAGAACGGGCCGAACTCGCCGAAGCGGGCGCTCACCTCGTCGAAGCGCATCTCGTAGATGATTTCCTTCACGGCATCGAGCTGGTGCGCGATGAGCGTCACGCCCCACTCGTATTCGTCCATGCCCGTGGATCCGGTGATGAGCTGGGAGATGCGACCGGCGTATTTGCGCCCCGTCTTCGCGTGGCTGCCCATCAGCTTTTTGCGCGTGTCGAAGTCGAGCATATACCAGTTGTCGGCCAGGTCGCGCTTCTTGGTCATGCCGTAGAAGCACATGATTTCCCAGTCGGGCAGCTCGGGGTTGAGGCGGTAGTGTTTGTATTCGTCGTTGCGCGTCTTGGCGGCGGCGAAGGCCTCGTCGAACTCCGGCGTGCCGGGCTGGAGCTTGCGTTCGCCGTGCTGAATCATCCGCTTCATATCCTCCTCCGTGGTGACGTATTCCGGCAGCTCCGTGACGCTGAGGTAGGAGTAGACCAACTGCAACGCGCCCGCGGGGAAGGCCAGTTCCACCTCGCGCTGCATCGTGCTGAGTTGCTGCAACTCGGCGGCGTAAATCATGAAGCCAAGGTCCGCCTTGCCCCCGACGCCCGCGTAAGTCGCCACGCGCGGCGCGGCGGGCCCGGCGAACTTCGTGGTGAGGGCGTCAAGCCGTTCCCGCGTGGCAGCAGACTCGCCGGCGGGCAGCGCCGCCCAGCGGACGCGGTCAACGCGGAAGAACAGGTGCAGGACGTGGATGCCTTGGCCGAGGGTGATGGAGGGAATGGGCATGAGGGGAAAAGTAATCAGTGTTCAGTAATCAGTGCCGGAAGCGTGGCCGAGGCCGTGCGGGGCAATCAACTCTCAACTCTCAACTTCAGCCTCACTCCACCAGCATCACCTAGTCGAGCATCGCGGAGAGTTTGGTTAGGATGGATTCGTCGCTGGCCGGCGGCGAGCGCGTCGGCTTTGGGCGGCGGTGGAAAAGGCAAAGTGAATGACACTGAATGACGCTCAGCTAGCGCACGATCACCCGGAGGTTCTCCGCTTCAATCACATATTGGCGGCCAGGAGGAGGTGTCGGCACTTTCGAGATGAACCGCGCCTTCGCTAGTTCTTCGAGGCTGGCCGGGGCTTGTCCACGCGACGTGAACCACGCTTGAACCGCATCGTTCAGCTCGTTGAGCGTCGGCTCTTTGGCATTGGCCGTGTCCACGGCGGGAGCGGCGGGCACGGGCGCAGGTTTTTTCCGGCACGCGGACAACGTCGCGACACAGAGCAGGCAAACAAACAGAAGGCGCATGGTGTTTTTGGGAAGGTGGCCCCGCCGCAGTTACAGCTTGTCCCACAGCGCCCGCGGGTCGCCGGCCAACGTAGTAGCCTCCATGCCAGTCTGACTGGGCTTCATCAGATCAGAGTGGCCATCCACGAAACCCACCGGTGCTCGCTTGTTGTGCCGGGCGATCATGCGAACCGGGTCCGAGGTGGTGAAGTTGATGCCGTTGGAAGGGACGCGCATATAGACATGGCCCGTCTGCTGAACTTCCTCCCAGAGGTCGGGGTCAACGACGGCTGGGTTGCTCACCCGGCCGGCATCGGAAAACACGAGCGTGTCAGCGGGCTTGCTTACTTGGACTTCGCGGATACGGGCGGTTGCACCTGCAGGTGAAGTGAGGCCGAACTCAGGATGGTTCATGCCGATGCCGAGCTTGTGGATGCTGCTGGCCCCGCCCGCTGAAGTCGTGCTGTCCTGCATGAGTGCCACGCAGTTGAACGACTTGGCCTGATTTGGAATGTAGCGGCTCAACTTGTCCGGCCACCAGACCGTCATGACGCCGCCAGCTTGGAGCAGGCGATCCGCCAAGGCCGGCTCGTCTGGCAGATTTGGCCCTTGCCGCCACAAAAATACGAAAGTGTTGTCGTTGTCATCCAGATACAGCTTCGACGCCAGCGCTATCTGGCGGTTGTTGTTCAGGCATTGGATGCCCTTGGCCTTGGACTTCGCCTTCGACAGTGCGGGCAAGAGCATCCCCGCCAGAATCGCGATGATGGCGATGACGACGAGGAGTTCAATCAGGGTGAAGCCGCCGCGGCGTGTCGGGGGAGCAAGTAGGCGCATAACAGTGTCTTGAGGTGACTCAATTTAGGCGGTTGCCCCTTCGCGTCAATCCGCATCTCGACACGTCCATGCGTGCGTTGGGAGACTGGCTGTGTTTCCCTTCGCCCATGGCAACCGCTCAACTCGCCGCCCTCGTCCGCCACTGCGACACGCTGCTCCGCACCGCCGAGGTGAACGACTGGGACCGCGCCCACAACGGTCTCCAAGTCGAGAACGACGGGCGCGTCACGCGCATCGCGGCGGCGGTGGATACGAGCCTCGCCACCGTGAAGCTCGCCATCGCGGCGAAGGCGGATTTGCTCATCGTCCACCACGGCCTGTTCTGGAGTGACACGGTGCCGTGGACGGGCAAGCGCCGCGAACTTCAGCGCCTGCTCATCGAGCACAACCTCGCCATCTACAGCTCGCACCTGCCGCTGGACTTGCACCCGAAGCTGGGCAACAACGCGCAACTCGCCGCTGCGCTCGGCTTCAAGAAACTCAAGCCGTTCTTCTTCGAGAAGGGCGCGCACATCGGACTTCAGACCACGACGAACGTGAGCCTCAACGAACTTCTGGCCCGGCTCGGACGCGTGACAGGCTTTCAAGCGACTCTCCTTCCCGGCGGCGCAAAGCAATGTCGCCGCATCGGCATTGTGACCGGCGGGGCGGGGGCGGAGTTGAAAAAAGCAGCGGCGGAAGGAGTGGACACGTTCATCACCGGCGAGGGGCCGCACTGGACCTTCGCGCTGGCCGAGGAGCTTGGCCTGAACGTCCTCTACGGCGGCCACTACGCGACCGAGACCTTCGGCGTGAAGGCGCTCGCGGCGCACCTCGCGCAGAAGTTCCGTGTGTCGTGGACGTTTCTCGACCACCCGACGGGATTGTGAAGCGTGCAGCACTGAAGCGCGGACGCCGACTACGGCAGCAAGTTTCTCTGACCGAGGCACGGCTGCGGATACGGATTTTGGCTCGCCATCAAAGCGGTTTCCGGCGAACTAATCCGCTCGTGAACTTGCTCCGAACTTTCCTGCGCCTGAGTTTTGTCGCGCTCGCGGCACTGCTTGTCGCGCCCGGCGCGTTCGCCCAAGCCAAGTTCGCCGCGACCAAGCAGCAGCCATACGCCAACAGCCTTGGCATGAAGTTCGTGCCGCTGCCGGGCACGCGCGTCCTGATGAGCGTCTTCGAGACGCGCGTGGCGGATTACATGCCATTCGCGGATTCCTTCACGAAGCAGGACTGGGCGGCACTGGGTTACACAGGCCGGACAAACCATCCCATCGGGAACGTGACATGGGAGGAGGCGGCGGCCTATTGCCGGTGGCTCACGGAGAAGGAGCGAGCGAGCGGTGCGCTCGGGAAGAAAGACCGTTACCGCCTGCCGACGGACGGCGAGTGGAGCAGCGCGATGGGCAAAGGGAAATATCCGTGGGGCGAGAGCTGGCCCAAGATGGCCGACTGGCCAAAGCTCCCCGGCTACAAGCCCGCCGACGGCGACAACACCGGTCCCGTGGGCAGCAAACCCGCCAACGAAGTGGGCTGTCACGACCTCGGCGGCAACGTCTTCGAGTGGGTGAACGACTGGTATGTGAAGACGATGAACGACGCGAAAATCCGGCAGGAGGACAAGAAGCTCAACGAGGATGGCGGCGGGAAAAAGTTCAAGGTGCTGCGCGGCGCGTCGTGGGTATTCTGGGATTCGACCAGCCTTCAAAACTCGTGCCGGCACTTCGCGCTGCCGGGCGGGCGCGGCAATTTGTATGGCTTCCGCTGCGTGCTGGAGCCGGACGGGGAGAAGTGAAGGCAAATGAGGAGCAGGATTAGGATCAGGATTACGAGCAGGAGCGGAAGTCTCGGCCGCGTGCGTCTTTTCCCCTCTTGCTCTTAATCCTGATCTTAATCTTAATCCTCCGAATCAAATGCCCGCCTACCTGAAATGCTCCTGTGACCACTGCGGCGGCCGCATCGAGTATCCCACCGAGGCCGTCGGCGCGAAGGCGCCGTGCCCGCATTGCAAACGCGAGACGCTGCTCAAGCTCGACGGGGGTGACGACGCGGACGTGCTCACTGTCGGTGGCAAGAAGACGCAGTGGGTCATCGGCACGGTCGTTGTGTGCGTCACGGCCATCGCGCTGCTGGTCGGCGCGGGCATCTGGGTGAAGAAAAGAGGCGCGGCCAAAGCGACCTCGGGAGGCAAGTCACAGGGGGTTGTCAACTCGCCGCCACCGCCGGTGGCCAACCTGTTGGCAAAGGTGGAACTCGACCTGCCCAAGCGGGTCGTTCCAGTGGTCGGCAAGTTTCAGAACGGTCTGACCGCCGCGCAAATCAAGAACGGTCGCGAAATCATCGGCGGCGCCTGCACGGACTGTCACCGCCAGTTCGACCCCGCCACTTACGGCAGCGCGGAGTGGGACCGCATCGTCGGCACCATGCGCGGCAAGGCCAAGCTGCGCCCGAAGGAGAGCGATGAGTTGGACACCTTCGTCCGCTCGGTCCGGAACTGAGGCGCGGCAGAATTATTCCCACTTTCCTGTGGCCGGGTAACTCACCATTCTAATCTCATGCGCCAGCCTTCCACATTTCGCCTGTTGGCCGCATTGGCTATGGCCGTCGAAGTCGCCGCCCTCGCCCAGCCCGCGCCGAAGACGCGCGTCACTTACTCCGAGGCTTACGGCAAGACCGGCGCTCCGCCGGAGGTGACGGCGAAGGACATGCCGCGCTTCCCGGCAGTCGAGCCAGCGAATGCGGCGGCGACCTTTCAAGTGAAGAAAGGATTCCGTCTCGAACTCGTCGCCAGCGAACCGCTGGTCAACAGCCCCGTCACGATGGCCTTCGACGAGCACGGCCGGCTCTTCGTGGTCGAGATGATTGACTACTCCGAGCGGCGCGACGAGACGCCGCACGCCGGGCGCATCCGCCTGCTGGAGGACACGGACGGCGACGGCAAGTTCGACAAGTCCACGGTCTTCGCCGACAACCTGCCGTGGCCCACGGCGGTCATCTGCTACGGCGGCGGCATCTTCGTCGGCGCGACGCCCGACATCCTCTGGCTGAAGGATACGAATGGCGACGGCAAGGCCGATGAGCGCAAGGTAGTCTTCACCGGTTTCGGCAGCGGCGCGGCGCGGCTCAACGTGCAGGCGCTCATCAACTCGTTGAACTGGGGCCTCGATAATCGCATCCACGGCGCGACCGGACCCATCGGCGGCAACGCGGTGAAGTCCACTGCCACCAA
>CAMBZO010000211.1 GCA_945872195.1 Akkermansia muciniphila
CACGCCGACCACGGCTGGCTTCAGTCCGCGCACACCTTCTCCTTCGCCGACTACCACGACCCGCAGTGGATGCACTTCCGTCACCTGCGCGTGCTCAACGACGACGTCATCGCGGGCGGCGGCGGCTTCGGCATGCACCCGCACCGCGACATGGAAATCCTCACCTACGTCCTGCGCGGCGCGCTCCGTCACCGCGACAGCATGGGCAACACCGCCGTCATGCGCGCGGGCGACGCCCAGCAGATGAGCGCCGGCACCGGCGTGACGCATAGCGAGTTCAACGACTCGCCCACTGAGCCGTTGCGCCTGCTGCAAACCTGGATTCTCCCCGCGCGCAAAGGAGTGCCGCCCAGCTACGCGGAAAAATCCTTCGCCACCGCCGCGCCCGGCCAACTCCACCTCGTCGCCAGTGGTGGCGGGCGCGACGGCAGCCTGCCTTTGCACCAAGACTGCGACGTGTGGCTGGCGAAGTTCACCGGCGGCGAAACCCTTTTCCTCCCGCTCCGGCCCGGACGCCACGCGTGGGTGCAAGTGGCCGAGGGCGAAGTGACCTTGAACAACACGCCCCTGCGCGAAGGCGACGGCGCGGGCGTCTCCGCGGAACCCACTTTGCACCTCATGGCTCGTCAGTTCGCACAAGTGCTGCTGTTCGACCTGACGTGAGTAGCCGCCGAGGTGAGGAGGCGGAGCCGGGCGACATCCACGGCAACGGTCAGAGGGCGTGCTCCTTGTGCCAGGGGGTGCTCTGTTCGTAGGCGTGCGCGAGGCGGAGGAGGGTTTCCTCACCGAAGGGTTTGCCCAAGAGCTGCAGGCCGATGGGGAGCCGAGGTTGAGACTTGAGAGCTGAGGGTTGAGAGGCGTTCGCGAAGCCGCAGGGGAGGCTCAGGCCGGGGATGCCCGCCAGATTGCAGCCGATGGTGAAGATGTCCGAGAGATACATCTGGAGCGGGTCGCCGGACTTCTCGCCCAGCTTGAACGCGGGCGTGGGCGTGGTGGGTGTGACGATGGCGTCCACTTGCTCGAAGGCGCGCAGGTAGTCCTGCCGGATGAGGGTGCGCACTTTCTGGGCGCGCAGGTAATAGGCGTCGTAGTAGCCGCTGCTCAGAACGTAGGTGCCCAGGATGATGCGGCGCTTCACCTCCGCACCGAAGCCGGCGCCACGAGTGTTGCCATACATCTCCAAGGGGTCCACGCCGTCCACCCGTGCGCCGTAGCGCACGCCGTCGAAGCGCGCGAGGTTCGCGGAGGCCTCGGCGGTGGCGATGATGTAATAGACCGCGACGTCGTGGTCGGTGTGGGGCAGGGAAACTTCCTGCACGGTGGCCCCGAGGGATTGAAGGTGCGTGACGGCGGCGTCCACGGCGCGTTTCACCTCGGGATCGAGGCCACCGACCATGAACTCCTTGGGCAAGCCGATGCGGAGCCCGCGAATATCGCCGGTGAGGGCCTGCGTGTAGCGCGGGACGGGCTGCGGGATGCTCGTGGCATCGCGTGGGTCGTGGCCGCTGATGACTTCGAGCAAGGTCGCCGCGTCGCGCACGTTCTTCGTGAAGGGGCCGATCTGGTCGAGCGAGCTAGCGAAGGCCACGAGTCCGTAACGCGAGACGCGCCCGTAGGTGGGCTTCATGCCGACGACGCCGCAGAGGGCGGCGGGCTGGCGGATGGAACCGCCGGTGTCGCTGCCCAGCGATGCGATGCACTCGTCCGCCGCGACCGCCGCCGCGCTGCCGCCGGAGGAACCGCCGGGGATGCGCGACGTGTCCCAAGGATTGCGCGTGGTCTGGAAGGCGGAGTTCTCGGTGGAGCTGCCCATCGCGAACTCGTCCATGTTCAGCCGGCCGAAGATGACGGCCCCGGCTGTCTTGAGCTTCTCCACCACCGTCGCGTCGTAGGGGGAGACGAAGTTGCCAAGAATCTTGGAGCAGCAGTTGAGGGGATGGTCTTTGACCGCGAGCACGTCCTTCAGCGCCATGGGGACACCGAGGAGCGGTTGCTGCGCGAAGTCCGCACCGGCGGCGATGGACTTGTCCGCTGCGTCCGCCTGAGTGAGTGCGTCCGCCGGGTTGTGGCTGATGAAGGCCTTGATGGCGCCGTCCGCGCGGGCGACTTGGTCGAGGCACGCCTGCATGGCGTCACGGGCGGAGACCTCGCGGCGGGCGAGGCGCGCGGTGAGTTCGGAGATGGTGAGGCGGTGAAGCATTTTCTATAAGGAGAGCAGGCGGGCAGGAGAAAGAGCGGAAGACGGGCCTGCGTAAGTCCCTTCCTGCATTCCTGCTCTCCTTATAAAAACTCTCATTCAACAACCTTGGGAACGACGAAGAGGCCGTTCGTCTTCTTGGGCGCGTTGCGGAGGGCGTCCTCGTTCGAGAGCCCGGGACGCGTCTCGTCGGCGCGGAAGACGTTCACCATCGGGAAGGCGTGCGCGGTCGGCTCCACGCCGGTCACGTCCACTTCCTTGAGCTTCTCGATGTAGCCAAGGATGTTGCCGAGCTGCGCGCCGAGCTGCGTCTCCTCTTCGGGCGAGAGCTTGAGCCGGGCGAGATGCGCGACGTATTTGATGTTGAATTCAGGCGCGGACACGGGGCGGAAACTAAAGTTCAGCGTTGAAAGTTCAAGGTTCAAAGTCGGGCGGACAGCCAAGTGTGACGGGTTGAAGAGGGCACCTTCGCCTTTCAACCATTCAACTTTCAACCGCCCCACTTCACTCCTCATCAAACTTCCGCTGGAACAAATCCTCTATCTCCGCCACGGCCATCGCGGCGTCCTTGCCGCTGACCTGCAGCGTGAGCTTGCTGCCCGGGCCGGCGGCGAGCATGAGCAAGCCCATGATGCTCTTGCCGTTGATTTTCTCGCCGTCTTTTTCCAGGAAGATGTCGCAGGCATAACGGCTGGCAATCTTGACGAACATCGCCGCAGGCCGGGCGTGGATACCGACCTTGTTGGAGACGACCAGCTCCCGTGTGATCACGGTGTCGCCGACCTTTTCTTTCGCTGCGCTCATCTGCGCTGGAGCATGGTTTAAGGTCGCGTGTGGTGGAAGCCCGTTTTCACAAACCGCGCTTGGCTCCCGCCATCTGCGCCACGAGCCGCTCGTTGAGTTCCCTCGCAGGGTTGTGTCCGGCGCGGCGCAATTTTGTATGGAGCGCGGCCACCTCGATGAGCCGCGCCAAATCGCGTCCGGGCCGCACGGGGATGGTCATGTGCGGCAGCGGGATGCCGAGTATCTCCATGTGGGCCTCCTCCATGCCGAGCCGGTCAACATCCTTCACCTCGTCCCAGGCCTTGAGCGTGACGACGAGATCAATCCGCTTCTCCTGCCGGACGCTCTTCGCCCCGAACATCGCCGCCACGTTCACGATGCCGATGCCGCGAATCTCCATGTGGTTGCGCGTCAGCTCGGAGCTGGTGCCCACCACGTCGCGTCCGTCCACCAGCATCACCTTGGTCATGTCGTCGGCCACGAGGCTGTAGCCGCGCTCGATCAGGGCAAGGATGCTCTCGCTCTTGCCGATGCCGCTGTCGCCACGGATGAGCACGCCCACGCCGTGGATGTCCACCAAGCTGCCCATCTCACTGGCACGCGGCGCGAAGAGCTGCTCCAGCGCGAGCGTGGCTAGGTTGATGAACTTCATCGTGATCAGCGACGACTTGAGGATGGGAACGTCCTTCACCTCGGCGGCGCGCAGGCAATCGCGATCCGGCGCAAGGTCGCGGCAGAAGATGACGCACGGCAGCTTGTAGCTGAAGAGCATCTCGTAGCGCTGCTGCCGCTCCTCGCGCCGCAGCGTCTTGAGATACGTCACCTCCGCGTGCCCCATGACCTGCACTCGTTTGCGCGCGAAGTATTTTGTGTGCCCGGCCAGCGCGAGCCCGGGGCGGTTCACGGTCGGCTCGCGGATGACGCGCTTGAGGCCGGCCGCGCCGCCCAGTAGCTTGAGGTCAAGCCGGGCAGAGTGGCCGGTGTAAAAACGCTCGACGGTGATGGCATCGCGGTTCATGGCGTGGCAATAAACTCTGCGGGCAGTGTGTGCGCGCGCAGGCCTTCTGCCAAGGGCGCGATAAAAACCGCACGTCGTCTCCTACGAACCAGCCAGCTTGTCGCACTTCGCCGCGAGCACGAAGTCCTTCTCCGTCAGTCCACCCGCGTCGTGCGTCGTGAGCGCGAGCGTCACCTTGTTCCAACGAACATCAATGTCCGGGTGATGGCACGCCTTCTCCGCCGCGCGGGCGACGGCGTTCACGAACTTCATCGCGACGACGAAGTCCGCGAACTCGAAGGTGCGGGAGATGACGGACGCCTTCCGCCGCCACTTCGGGACGGAGGGCAGTGCGGCTTTGATTTGGGTGGAGGAGAGCTTGGACATGGCGGAGCTTTGCCCTATTGGGCCCGCCGGTCAACCGGCGGCAATCTTCCGCACCACCCAGCCGGCGGCGGCGAAGCCAAACGTCCCCGTGACGAACGTCGCCGAGCCGTAGCCCCACTCGCAGTTCAGACGCGGCGCGGGCTGGTTGCCCGGCTCTTCCGAGGCGCACGCGGGCGGCTCCGGCAGCACCGGCGTTTCCGCTGAGAAGACACACGCCACCCCGAACGGCTCGCCCGGCGGGGGAAACCCGTGCTGCTGCCGCAACCGCTTCCGCACCTCGGCCAGCAAACGGTCCCGCGTCGCATCCGCCAAGTCCGCCACGCGCACCTGCGTCGCGTCCAAGCGCCCGCCCGCCGCGCCGCACGCGATGACCGGCAGCGCGCGCGCTCGGCATAACGCGAGCAACCGGCACTTGTTCCCAAGCGCATCGATCGCATCCACCACGCACGTGAAGTCTGGGGCGAACAGCCGTTGCGCCGACTGCTCCGTGAAGAACTCCGTGACCGCAGTCACGCGGCAATCCGGGTTGATGAGCCGCACCCGCTCGGCCATCACCTCGACCTTCGACCGGCCAATCGTGCCGTCCAGCGCGTGCAGCTGGCGATTGATGTTCGTGACGCAAACCTCGTCGAGGTCAATCAAGGTCAACGCCCCGACGCCCGACCGCGCCAGCGCCTCCACCGTCCACGAGCCGACGCCGCCGATGCCCACGACGCACACGTGCGCGGCTCGGAGCCGCTGCAAGCCCTCCGCGCTCACCAGTCGGGCGATGCCGCCGAAACGTTGGTCATTCTCATTCATCTGCGCGCGAGGTTAGCGGCTTCGGGTGGGGAACGACAACTTGCGATGAACGGCCGCAGCCCGGCACTCCCCGCCACCCTGCGCGCCGAAGCGCGGACGGCCGCCGTGCGCGGCAGGCCGGGCGTCCTCGCGAGCCGGCTCGGCAGGAGCCTCGCCCTGCCCAACTGAGCGGCTGCTCCAACTATTTCTCAG
>CAMBZO010000212.1 GCA_945872195.1 Akkermansia muciniphila
TTGGTCAGGTAATCGAATGCCCCCATCTCAATGCCGTGGTTCGTGTCCTCGGTCTTGATGTCGCCGGTCACGAGGATCACTGGGATGTCCGCCGTGCGCGGGTCGTATTTAATGGCGCGGCACACCTCGAAGCCGTCCATGCCCGGCATGGACACGTCCACGATGGCGAGGTCCACCATCTCCTTGCTCAGAAACTCGATCGCAGAATGGCCGCTGCCGCAGGTGAAACACTCGGCGTTGAGTCCCTTGAGGCAGTCGCGCAACTGGCGCAGCGCATCAGGCGTGTCATCCACCGCGAGGATGCGGGGTCGGATTATACTCGTGGCCTTCGCAACGACCCTCGGCCCGGGAGCCGAGCCGGGACGCGGAGGCAAACCGCCCGAAGCACGGACGGGCGGCGGCTTGACGGGAACAGAGGACATTTTGGTCGGCAGTCACACTAGGAGTCGGTCGGAGTGTTAGCAAGTGACAGTTCGACTTTGCCGCAGTGGAATGAGTTGACGCCACCCGCACCTTGCGCCGTAAATGCGCTGCTGATTTTGTCGGAAGCCGCCAAACCCAAACCTCACAGCCACCATGAGCACCAACCTCCTCTCCAGCCTCAAGCAGCACACCATCGTCGTCGCCGACACGGGTGATTTCGAGAGCATCCGCAAGTATCAGCCGCGCGATGCCACGACCAATCCCAGCCTCATCCTCAAGGCCGCGCAGATGCCGGAATATGCCGGCGTCATTGACAAGGCGCTCGCCGAAGCGAAGCAAGGCGGCACGACCGGCACCGCACTCCTTGGCGCGGCGATGGACCAAATCGCCGTCGCGTTCGGCTTGGAGATTCTCAAGATTGTCCCCAACCGCGTCTCGACCGAAGTGGATGCGCGGCTTTCCTTCGACACCGTCGCATCCGTCGCGAAGGCCCACTCTCTCATCGCCCGCTACGCGAAGGCCGGCATCGCGAAGGAGCGTGTGCTCATTAAGCTCGCCTCAACTTGGGAAGGCATCTGCGCCGCCAAGGAGCTCAAGAAGGACGGCATCGCGTGCAATCTCACGCTGCTCTTCAGCTTCGCCCAGGCCGTCGCGTGCGCCGAGGCCGGCGTGCAACTCATCTCGCCGTTCGTGGGCCGCATCCTCGACTGGCACAAGAAGAGCGCGGGCAAGGACTTCGTCGGTGCGGAAGATCCCGGCGTCGTTTCCGTCACGGCGATTTACAACTACTACAAGCGCCACGGCCACCAGACCGAGGTCATGGGCGCGAGCTTCCGTAACGTCGGGGAAATCCTCGAACTCGCCGGCAGCGACCTCCTCACCATCAGCCCCGCGCTGCTTGAAGAGATGCAGAAGACCCCCGGCACGGTGGCGCGCAAACTCGACCCCGCCACTGCCCCGACGCTGGGTCGCGAGAAAATCTCCCTCGATGAGAAGTCCTTCCGCTGGCAGCACAACGAGGACGCGATGGCGACCGAGAAGCTCTCCGAAGGCATCCGCCTCTTCGCCGTGGACACCGTCAAGCTGGAGAAGTGGGTCGCGGAGAAGCTGAAGTAGCCCGTGCCGGCGACTTGCAGTCGCCGTCTGTGGGTCGCGCTCGGCAAAGACGGCGACTGCAAGTCGCCGCCACGAGTTACTTCCGTTCCGGTCGGCCCTGGATGATATCGCCCAGCCGTTGGTTGAGCTTCTCCTGGTCGTTCGCGGCCTCACCGATGGCGCCGATGCTGTCACCGACGCGGTTGAGGAGGTCGGCGCGTTTCTCGGCGTCGCTCACGACCTTGGCGGTGAAGTGCTCGCTCGTGCCGATACCGGGGCCAGTCACGTTGTTGTTGTCGCGGGCTTCAATCCAGTATTCCAGCGTCGCGCCCTCGGGCGGCTTCGGGTTGAGCGCGCCGACTTTCCAATCGTAGCGGCGGCGCAGGGCGCGCGAGGGGGTCTCCAGCGTGAGTTCGATGCCCTTCTCCTCGCCGCCGTCCACGGTGTAGCGCAGGAAAAGCTGCTTCACCGCGAAGTCGTCCACGGCCTCGAAGCCGATGAGGACGGTGGCGCGTTGGGTGATGAGGTCTTCCTTGCGCTCGGGGTAGGTGATGCGGACGACGGGCGCGCGGTCGGGCAAAACTTCGAGGCGATAGACCGCGTCGTCCTTCGAGCGGAAGCCGTATTTGTCCTCCAGATGAATGGAGAAGCCGGTCAGTGCTTCGCTCGTGATGGGGATGCTCACCTGCACTTCGCGGGCGTTCTTTGGGTTGACCAGAAGCGGCAAGGTGATGGGCGCGGCGTTCGTCGAGCTGGTCACGAGCACTGCGCCTTTCGCAACTTCCTTCGTGGGCGTGAGCGTGAGGTTGAGCTTGCTGCCGACGAGCAGGGTCAGGTCGCCGAGTGAGCGGCGCACGGTGCCAAGGCCGGTGTATTCCGGGTAGATTTGGGTCGCGTCGAGCTTGGCGATGCCGGGGCGCTCGATGGCCTCCACGCGCGCGGAGCGGGATTTGCCGTCGCCGATGTGGAAGGTGTAGTCGAACGTGTCCTGCACGTTCTCCATCGCCTGCGCGAAGTGCGCGCGGTTGGTCTGGCTGCCGTCGAGGAGGAACTCCTGCGTGCGACCGGAGGTGAACTTGAGCACGAGCTTGGCGCGCTCGGGCACGACGCCTTTGGCGAGGGCGAAGAGGTTCACGTTGTCGCCGCGCGCGATGCGCAGGTCGCCGCTGGTCTGGCCGATGCGGGTCTTGCGGGGGACTTCGACTTCGCGGGAGAGGAACGCGCGGCTCAACAAGTCGCGGCTAACTTCTTCGCCCTTCCAAAACACCACGCCGCCAATGCCGATGATAACCACCGCCCAGCCGACGAGGCGGCGGAGCTGGCGGGTGCAGATGACAGCGGTGAAATCCACCGGCTCGGCAAGGCGCTCGGTTTCCGAGACGAGCGCGCGGACGAGCGCGGGGGCTTCGCCAGACTGGAGCGCGCCGGGGCGGGTGAGCTGGAGCGCGGCGATGAGGCGAGTGCCGAAGGGTGAGTTGCCGCGCTCGACGAGCAGCGCGATGTCGTCGTCGTCAGGCTGGCGGAGGAAAGGGATGAGGATGCGGTGCCAGATGACGTGGCCGGCGGCGGCGAGGTAGCCGAGGAAGAGCAGGAGGCGGACGGCCCACGGGAGGTCGAGGAACCAGTCCGCGGCCATGCCGATGCCGAGCGCGAGCACGAGACCGCCGAGCAGCATCGCCACGCCGGAGCCGGTCTCAACGCCGACCTTTTTCGAGCGCACGGCGGCCAGCTTGCCCGCGAGCAGGGCGCTCGGGGGGACGGCGGTGCGTTGTTCCGGGGCGGCGGTCATTTCAAGTGCGACAGTTTGCGGAGGACCCACTCCGTCGTGACCACGCCGAGCAGCAGCAGGAAGTAGAGCGGGCTGGCCCACAGCTCGACTTCCATCGGCGAGCGGACGCGCTCGGTCTTGGCGCGGATGCTGTCGGGGAGTTGGAAGAGCGTCTCCTCGCGGAAGAACGCGCCGCCGCTGATGCTCGCCATCTCGCGGAGGAGCGGCTCGTTCATGGCGGTGTCGCCCAGTTCGAAGCGCGGCGTCGTGACGTTGAAGTCCACGCGCGTGTCGGCATCGCTCTCGACGCCGAACTTGTAGTTGCCCGCCGCCGGCGCGATGAACTCGCCGCGATAGACGCCGGGCTGGTCGGTCACGGGGCGCAGGGAAATTTCCGTGGGGCCGCCGCCGTCGCCGGTGCGAATGGTGTAGGTGCCTTTGACCACGGGGTCATTCACCGGCTCGAAACCCGCGCGGTAGAGACGCGCGTAAACGGCCACGCGATCGCCGCTGACGAAGTTCTGCCGGTCGAGCGTGAGCTGCGTGCGTCGCGAGCCTCCGGTCATGTGCGGCAGCGCGAGGCGTTGCGCAATCTGACCCCAGAAGGTCGTGTAAATCTCGTCGCCCGTGTTCTTGCGCCAGCGCCAGGTGTTGTCCGTGCCGACGAAGAGGGACTGGCCGAGTCCGTATTGCTGCACGGCGACCACGGGCATCGGACCGAAGCGCGAGGCCTTGAGTGGATCGGGGTCCACCACGAGGACTTCCGCGCCGGGCTTGGCGCGCGAGACTTTGGCGACCCAATAGACCGGCGGCAGCAGCTTCCAGAGCGCGGCGCTTTCGTCTTCCTTGTCGCCGAAGCGCAGCATCGTGGAGCTGCGGCCCTGCGCGGTGAGGGTGAGGCGGACGGGTTTGTCGGCGATGCCTTCGGTGGTCTCGGCGGCGGTGTTCACGGCGTCGAACTCGACGGGGAGAATCTGCTCGATGGGTGTGTTGCGCCACGCGTTCGGGCTGAAGCGCTTGCCAGCGACCATCAGGAACGAGCCGCCGAAGCGCGACACGAACTCGTTGATGTTCCGCTGCTGCTCGGGCGTGAGCTGCTTCGGGTCCACGTCGCCGAAGACGATGAGGTCGAAGTTGAACAATTCCTCCTTGTTGACGGGGAAGCGTTCGAGATAGGGCGAGTTGGCTTCGCGCGCGATGGCCGGCGCGCCCTCGAAGAGCACGCACTTCAGGTCCACGCGGCGGTCGCGCATGAACATCGCCTGGAGGTAGCGGAAGTCCCAGCGCGGCGACTGCTCGACGAGCAGCACGCGAATCTTCGCGTCAATCACGCGCAGGTGCTGCACGCGCGAGTTGTTGTCCTTCACCGTCTCGTCGGGGCGCGCCTCGACGCTGGCTTCCAGCTCGAAGTCGCCGGTCTTGTCGGGCGTGAAGCGCAGGGAGACGACTTGCTCGCCGTCGGGGCCGAAGGTGATTTCGCGCTCGTCCACCTTGGTGTCGCCGAGCTTGAGGACGACCTTGGCCTTCTCACCGGCGAGGCCCTGCGAGCGGACGCGCACGTTGGCGAGCACTTCGTCCTTCACGAAGCTGACCTCGGGCGCGAAGAGATTGGCGACGATGATGTCGCGCGGGCTGGTGATGCCGACGCCGTAGATGTAGAGCGGCACGCCGTCCTGCTTAAGCTGCGCGGCAATTTCGCGCGGGGAGGGGCCGGAGTTTTGACCGCCGTCGGTGATGAGCACGACGCCCGCGAGCGGCTGGCCGCGCTTCAGCTCGACGGCCTTGCGGAGGGCGTCGCCGATGGGCGTGGTGGCGGAGTTGGCGTCGAGTTTGTCCACCCACTCGAACGAAGTGACCTTGGCTTTGCGGCGGGCTTTCTTGCCCTCAGCGTCGGGTTCGGAAACGTCGTTCTTGCTGCGCGGCAGGGCGTTCACGTCCGTGCCGAAGCTGAAGGGGACGAGGTCGAAGTCGAAGTCGAGGCGGGGCAGTAGGTCGAGCTTCTCGTTGCGGAGGGCGGCCTTGAGGAGGTCGAGGCGGGCGATGGCTTCGAC
>CAMBZO010000213.1 GCA_945872195.1 Akkermansia muciniphila
AGCAGGTAGTGCGCGAGGGCTTCGAGCGCGGCGGCGCGGCCTTTGAAGGGTTTCAGGGCGGCGAAGGCTTTGGCGGTAAGTTGCTGCGCGATCTTCCGGCTTTTCTCCAAACCCACGATGCTGGGATAGGTCGCCTTCTGCGCGGTGATATCCTTGCCCGCCGTCTTGCCGAGCTGCTCGCTGGTCTGCGTCACGTCGAGGATGTCGTCAATGACCTGAAACGCGAGGCCGACGTGGTAGCCGAAGTCCGTGAGCGCGGTGAGTTGCGCCGGCGTGCAGTTCGCGCTCATGCCGCCGAGGCGCGCGGCGCAGCAGAGCAGGGCGCTGGTTTTGCGCTCGTGGATGTAGCGGAGTTCCGCGACAGAGAGTTTCTTGCCTTCGCCTTCAAGGTCGGCGACTTGCCCGGCGATGAGCTGCAGCGAGCCGCTAGCCTTCGCGACTTCCAGCACGAGGTCGCGGTGGGAGTAGCGCGGCCAACCCTTCGCCAGCGCGGTGATCTCGAAGGCCTGCGTGAGCAGCGCATCGCCCGCGAGCACGGCGATGCCTTCGCCGAAGACTTTGTGGTTCGTTGGTTTGCCGCGACGGAAATCGTCGTTGTCCATCGCGGGCAAATCGTCGTGGATGAGCGAGTAGGTGTGGATACACTCGACGGCGCATGCGAGCGGCAGGGCGTCGACCTCGCGTCCGCCGCAGGCCTCCGCCGCCGCGAGCGTGAGCGCGGGCCTCATGCGTTTGCCGCCGGCGAAGAGCGAATAGCGCATCGCCTTGTGGATGGTGGCGGGCTTGGTCTTCTCAGGCGGGAGCAGGGCGTCGAGCGCTTTGTTGACGGCGGTGCTGCGGGCGTCGAGCCAAGTGTTCAGGTCGAAAGTGTTTTGGTGACGTGCTCCGGTGCGCGTGGCGGTGGTCGGCATGGGCGGAGGTTGTAGGAGAAGGGTGCGGAGGGCGCAAGCGGGAGTTCGGCTGGCAGTGGGGGCCAGCCACAGCACGCGGCCGGAACCCGACAAGCGGCCTTTGACAATTCCCACCGCTTCGCAAACATTGCGTCACTTTTTCCGGGCAACCGGAGGCGGATGAAACCCACTGTCACCACCACTGAAGAGCCGAAGCAGGTCTGCGACCTGTGCGGGAGCGCGCGTCACCAGATTTTTGCCACGCGTGGGCGCGGCGGCTCGAAGTTGACCACCGTCATCTGCGAGGACTGCGGGATGGTCTATACGAACCCGCGCCCGAGCGAGCGCGAGAACTCGAAGTTTTACCACACGAGCTACTGGGGCGCTTACAAGCACCAGACCGTGCCGGACGAGCGGTTCTTCGAGCGGCGGCTGCCCAAAATCCGCCCGATGCTCACGCAGCTGCGACCTTACCTGAAGCCCGGCGGCCGCGTGCTGGAGATTGGCTGCAGCGTCGGCGCGCTGCTGTGGAGCATGAAGGAAGTCGTCGGCTCCACCGGGCAGTTCACCGGCATCGAGCCGCACGAGGGCCACGCGCAGTTCGCGCGCGAGAAGAAGGGGCTGGATGTCCACAACGGCCTGCTGGAGGAAGTCTCGCACAAACTCAAGCCCGCGAGCTTCGACCTCGTGGTGATGAACCACGTCCTCGAACACACCATCAGCCCGACCACCACGCTCGCTACGGTCAAGAAGCTGCTCAAGCCGCGCGGCCACTTCGTCGTCGAGGTGCCGAACGTCGAGGCCCCCGGCTCGCGGCTCTCGCACTTCTTCCACGTCGCGCACCACTACAGCTTCTCGCCGCGCACGCTGCAACGCCTCGCGCAGAAGGCCGGTTTCTCGGTCAAGCGCGTGGACTCGCTCGACGGCGATCTTCCTGGCACGCGGCTCAACGCCGTCTTCGAGAAGCTCGCCGCCACCGAGGCCAGCGTGACCACCCGCTTCATCCGTGACGACGCCAACGAACGCGCCGCCGCCCTGCACCGCTACGAGCGCTGGTATTGGCTGACGGCGGCGAGCTTCCGCAAGAAAATCACCCACTGGCAGCGCCAGCGGATGTAGACAAAGGAGCGCCGAGCGCTCGTGTAAGCTTCCCGCAGGTGTCCTGACTCACGGCCAGCAATTCGGACAATATACTTTCAAACAAATCTGCGCCGACGTCATCTTACTGTTCATGCGAAACGGCATTCTTGCTCTGCTCTGCTGCTCCTTGCTCGGCCTAGTCGCGCCCCGCGCCGAGGCCGCTGCCACGCAGGCTGAACTGCTCCTCGACAAGGACGCCGCCCAACCCGGCGCAACCATCCTCGCCAGCGTGCGGCTGACGATGGCCCCCCGTTGGCACACCTACTGGCGCAACGGCGGCGATGTCGGTCTTCCCACGAAGATTGTCTGGGCGTTGCCCGCTGGCATCACTGCCGGAGAAATCCAGTGGCCCGTGCCCGGCAAGTATTTCGCCAACACCCTCACCAGCTACGAATACGCGAAGGAAGCCGTGCTGCTCGTGCCGTTGAAACTCGCCGCCAACGCGCCCGCCGGCACCCACGAACTCTCCGCGAAAGTGAGCTGGCTCGAATGTGAGACCGGCGGCTCCTGCGTTCCCTCCAAGACGACCGTCAATGCGACGCTGCGCATCGGCACAGAAACCAAGCCATCTTCCTCCGCACCTCAGTTCTCCGACTGGCAGAAGCTCCTGCCAACGCAAAAGCCGGACCTCGTCGCAACCGCCCGATGGGAGGCGCCCGCCTCGACGAACGACACCCGCCCGCTCCTCATCGAGTGGATCACCAGCGCGCCGAAGCCCGACTTCTTCCCCTACGGCGGCGAGGGCTTTGAGGTCGCCGGCCCGACGGAGGTCGTGAGCAACGCGGGCGGCAAGGTTGTCCTCCGCAAGCAGGTGAAGAAGTCGGAAGGCGAGTGGCCCAAACAACTGCTCGGCCTGCTCGTTGAGCGCGCCGACGAACCGCATCCCACTGGATACGAGGTGAACCTGCTCCTCGCCGACGGATCGCCCACCGCCCCGGCAGTCGCCAAGGCCGAAATCACCTCCTTCGCCCACGCGCTGCTCCTCGCGTTCCTCGGCGGCCTCATCTTGAACATCATGCCCTGCGTGCTGCCCGTCATCGCGCTGAAGATTTTTGGCTTCGTGAACCAGGCCAAGGAATCCCCCGCCCGCGTGCGCCAGCTCGGCCTCGTGTATTGCCTCGGCGTGCTCGTGTCCTTCGTAGTCCTCGCCGGCGTCGTCATCGGCGTGCAGCAGGCGGGCCGGAACGCGAGTTGGGGCATGCAGTTTCAAAACCCCATCTTCCTCGTCAGCATGGTCACGCTCGTCACGCTCGTGGCGCTGAACCTCTTCGGCCTGTTCGAAGTCAGCCTCGGCGGCGGCGCGATGACCGCGGCAAGCGACCTCGCGCGCAAGGAAGGCCCCACCGGCGCTTTCTTTAACGGCATCCTCGCCACCGCGCTCGCCACACCCTGCACCGCGCCGCTACTCGCGCCCGCGCTGGGCTTCGCGTTCGCGCAGCCACCGCTGTTGATTCTCCTGCTCTTCCTCGCCATTGGCCTCGGCCTCGCGCTGCCTTACCTGCTGCTCAGCTTCCAGCCCGCGTGGCTCCGGTATCTGCCCAAGCCGGGCGATTGGATGGTCCACTTCAAGCACGCGATGGGCTTCCCGATGCTCGCCACCGCTATCTGGCTGCTGTGGGTCTCGACCAAAATCTTCGGACGCGATGGCGCGCTCTGGCTGGGCCTCTTCCTCGTCGTCCTCTCGCTCGCGGTGTGGATTTGGGGTGAGTTCGTTCAGCGCGGGGGAAAACGCCGTGGGCTGGCGATGTTTATCAGCCTCGCGCTGCTTGGCGGCGCTTACGCGTATGCGCTGGAAGGCCAGTTGCACTGGCGCAATCCCGCGCGTGCCACCGAGACCGACGGCATCGACTGGCAGCCGTGGAGTTTGGAAGCCGTCACAAAGGCCCGCGCCGAGGGCCGCGTCGTGCTCGTGGACTTCACGGCGGACTGGTGCTTCACCTGCAAAGCCAACCTCAGCAGCAGCCTCGAAATCACTGCGACTCGCCAGAAGCTCAAAGCCTTGAACGCCGTCGCGCTCCTCGCCGACAACACGCTGGAGACGCCCGCCATTATCAGCGAGCTGAAGAAGTTCGGCCGCGCCGGCGTGCCGATGGTGCTGGTCTATCCCGCCGACCCGAAGGCTGCACCGTTGATCCTGCCCACCCTGCTGACCCCCCGCATCGTCCTCGAAGCCTTGGACAAGGCGGCGAAATAAAACAAAACGCGAAGGCTTGCACCTTCGCGTTGTCCATTCCGGCAGGCAGTCTGGAAATCAGTGATGATGCTCGTCGCTGGGCGGCAGGCAGCCGAACTTCCCGACGACGGCGATAAATGCGACCACCACGACGAGGAGCGGCCACCACGACGGCGACTTGGGATGCACGGTCATGAAGACGCCGCCGCCCAAGATCACACCCATGAGCAACCACGTGAACACTGCTTTGAAAAAAGTCATGGCGCGGAGAGTAGCGAGGGAGTCATTTCTGGCAAGCGCCGCTTTTGCGTTTGCGGCTGCGCCAATGCGGGGCTAGAAACCTTCCCACCATGTTTGGCGAAATCAAAAACTTCCACGGCGAGCGCATTGACCATTCCTTCCATCAAGGCGATGCGAACTCGAAAAACCTCGTCGTCCTCGGCCACGGAGTGACCGGCAATAAGGACCGGCCCTTCCTCGTGACGCTGGCCACCGCACTCGCCGCAGCGGGCGTCAACACGCTGCGCCTCTCCTTCACCGGCAACGGCGCGTCCGGCGGGCGCTTCGTGGACGCGACCATCACGAAGGAAGTCGCCGACCTCGGCTCCGTGCTGGACGCCTACGCGGGATGGAACATCTGCTACATCGGCCACAGCATGGGCGGCGCGGTGGGCGTGCTGCGTGCCAGCCAGGATCCGCGCATCCGCCTCCTCGTCTCGCTCGCGGGCATGGTGAGCACGGCGGCCTTCGCGCAGCGCGAGTTCGGCACGGTGAAGCCGGGCGCGGGCTTCATGTGGGAAGACGAGGCCTGCCCCCTCTCGCAAGCCTACATGGACGACCTCACGCAAATCGGCACCGTGCTCGACGCCGCGCCGAAGGTGAAAGTCCCGTGGCTGCTCGTCCACGGCACGGAGGACGACGTGGTGCCCATCCAAGACTCGAAGGACATCCTCATCCGCGCAGGCAGCGACGTGGAGTTCGTCCCGCTCCAAGGCTCGAACCACGTCTTCGCCGGCGAGCACACCGCGCCGATGGTGGAGACAGTGGTGAACTGGGTGAAGGGGCGATTTGCGTGAGCGCCGGTAAGGGCCCAC
>CAMBZO010000214.1 GCA_945872195.1 Akkermansia muciniphila
TTCGTCCGAGTCGGTGAAGACCCCGCGTCGCGCGTGTATGTCGGGATGAAGGAAAAGACCAGCGAGCGGCTCGGCATCAAGTCCACGACCACCGTCCTGCCCGAAGCCACCACGCAGGCGGAACTGCTCGCGCTCATCGCCAAGCTCAACGCGGACACCAGCGTTCACGGCATCCTCGTGCAAGCCCCGTTGCCCGCGCACATTGACCAGCCGACTATCTTCTCCGCCGTCTCGCCCGCGAAGGACGTGGACGGCTTTCACCCCGTCAACGTCGGCAAGCTCATGCTCGGCGACCCCACCGGCTTCATGCCCTGCACGCCCGCAGGCGTTCACGAGCTGCTCATCCGCAGCGGTGTGAAAATCGCCGGCGCGGAAGTCGTCGTGCTCGGTCGCGGCAATATTGTTGGCAAGCCGATGACCGCCATCCTTTGCCAGAAGGCGAAACATGCTGACGCCACCGTCACGCTCGTCCACTCGCGCACACGAGACGTCGCTGCGCACTGCCGCCGCGCGGACATCCTCATCGCCGCGATGGGCGTCGCGCACTTCGTGAAAGCGGACATGGTCCGCCCCGGCGCCGTGGTGATGGACGTGGGCGTCAACCGCATCGCCGACCCGACCGCAAAGAACGGCTCCCGCCTCGTCGGCGACGTGGACTTCGCCGCCGTGCAGCCCATCGCCGGACGCATCACCCCGAACCCCGGCGGTGTCGGCCCGATGACTATTGCGATGTTGATGCAGAACACGGTCCGGGCCGCAGAGGTGGCGACGGGTGGGAAGCGCGCTTAGTAATTAGTCTTGGCCCGCTCCACCCAAAATTCTCTGTCTCCACTAATCACTCACCACTAGTTACTTTTCCAACCCATGAACGTCACCCGCATCCTCCCCGACCTCCAGTGCGCCCTCGTCTGCGAAGACGTGCGCCAGGAAGTGACCGGCAACTTCATCCTCATCGGCGTCACCGCGTTCATCCGCGTGCCGCAGGTGCCCATCACCGCCAACCGCCTGTGCGTCTTCACGCGCTGGTGCGCGGGCGTGGGTAATTTCACCGAGACCGTGCGCCTTATCGCGCCGGACCAGACGACGATGATGCGCGAGTCGAAGGTGAAGTTTGCCCTGCAAGACCCGGCGCACAACGCGACGAACCTCTCCGTCTTCGCCCAGTTGGAGATTTCCGCAGGCGGCATCTACTACGTCGAGGTGCTCGTGGATGACGTGATGAAACTGCGTTTCCCGCTGCCCGTCGTCGTCGCCCCGCCGCAGCCGCAACCGGGGCAGCCCGCTTCCGCCGCTCCGCCGGTCGCGTGAGTCCGTGCGAGCGACTGTAAGTCGCCGGCACGCCGCTCCGCCTTGAACTTCCATTGCCCGCGCGTGTCGCCGCGTGGTTTCATCGGGCGACTTTGAGTGAACCAACCAAACTGCCCGTCTGGCAGCCGCTGACCTTCCGCGGCGTCGCCGGCTTCGCGCGCGCGCGCTGGACGCGGCTCCTGCTCCTGCAATCCATTGTCGCCGTCTTCGTCGCGGCCATCGTCGTTGTGCTCCTGAGCAAGTGCTGGTTCCCCGTCGTGACGCAGGCCGTGCAGGCACTCAGCGATTTCGGTTCGGTGCGCGGCGCTCGGCTGGCGTGGCCGAACGCGGAAGCCGTCGTGCTGGCAGAGAACCGCTTCCTGGGCCTCGTCGTGGATTTGGAGGAGAGCGGCAGCACCGGGCAGATTGCCGACCTGCAAGTGGAGTTCACCCGCGAGCGCATCAAGTTCGTGTCGCTCCTTGGCTACGCATCCTGCCCCTATCCCAGCGGTGTTGGCATCGAGATCAACCGGCACACACTCGACCCGTGGTGGAACGCGTGGCGGCCCGCGTTCCTCTTCGGCGGTGCGTTCGCGACGGTTTTGTTTCTGTTCGCAAGCTGGTTCGCGCTGGCGGCGCTTTACGCGGTGCCGATGCGTTTGCTCGCATGGCTCGCGGGCCGCGCCGCGTCTCCGGGCAAGTGCTGGCGGATGTCGGCTGCGGCGTTGCTGCCCGGGGCAGCCTGGATGGGCGGCGCGCTCCTGCTCTATGCGCTGGGGCAACTCTCGCTCGTTGGGATCGGCGCGGCTTTTGGCCTGCACTTTTTAGTGGGCTGGGTGTATGTGCTCGGCGTGCCGTTCTGCCTGCCGAGGAAGGAGGGCGACGCGCCTGCGGCCGGGGCCAATCCGTTCAACTCTGTGCCTGCGGCCGGGCTGGACGCGCCCTCGGCATCCGCCCCGGCAGAGAGTTCAAACCCGTTTCAAAACCCGCAGCCGCCGTCGGCGGACAACGGGTGATTGCGCCCGGTGAAATCTTTCCGCTACGCTGCGCGCCATGACTTTCCCGGCGTGCAGACGCCTTGTGTCCGGCTTGTTCCCGCTGCTGCTTTGCGCGGCGGGGTGCATCCCCACGCGGGACAGCGCACAAGACGAGCAGCGCGACCCGGATTTTTTGCGCGGCCAGGAGTTGCGCCAACGGCTTGACCACACTGGCGCAGCGGCGGCATTCGAGCGGGCGCTGGAAGCAAGCCCCCGCTCTGCCTCCGCGCACTTCGAGCTTGGACTTCTCTTCGAGCAACCGCTCAACGACCCGGCGGCTGCTATTTATCACTTCGAGCGTTTTCTCCGGCTTCGTCCCACCTCCGACCGCGCGGAAATCGTCCGGCAACGCGTGAACAACTGCAAAATGGAACTCGCCAGAGTCTTCCTCATCGCCCCCAACACGCCCTCCATGCAGAAGGAATTGCACAAGCTCAAAACAGAGGTCGAGCGGCTCGGCTTGGTGAACAATCAGCTCCGTCGCCAGGCGGAGACGCTGCCCGCGCAAGCGCCCGCCCGCTCTGTGGCTTCGGCGTCCCCGCCCGTGAATGTCGTGGCCGCCCAATCTGCTCCGCTCACCAAGGCCTCTGCACCGGCAGCCATCCCTGCGCGACCCGCGATGACGCCTGTGGCGCTCACGATGCCTGCTGCCGCGCCGAAGTCGGCCAAGGTTGCCGCGCCCACCGCCCGCACGCACACCGTCAAGCAGGGAGACATCCCCGCCACCATCGCCAAGCAGCATGGGCTGAAGTTGGAAACCCTCCTCGCGGCCAATCCCAATCTTGACCCGAAGCGCATGAAGATCGGGCAGATCGTCACCATACCTGCGCCTTGAAACCGTCGGCATGAGACGCCTCGCCTTCCTCGCCATCACCGCGTTCTTTCTCACGATGAACGTGCTCCTCTGGCGCTCCGAATTCCGCGCACAAGGCGAAGGCACGCCTGTTGCATTGGCGGTCGTCTGGGAACGCATTCTCCGTGCACCCGACGACTCTGACCTCGAAATCTTCCATCAGAAAAAGAAAGTTGGCCACCTCCGTTGGGCAGCGAACGCAGGCGAGTTGGCAAGGACGAACACCCCGGCTGTGGACGACAACTTGCAAGAAGGCATGGTCCGCAAAGTCGGTGGCTACACGCTCGACATTCTCGATGGCCGGCTCGACCTAGGCGCGGATCGCAAGCGCGTCCGCTTTACGATGAACTCCGCGTTCGCCGCGAACCACCAGTGGCAGACGTTCGGCGTGCAGTTGAGCCAGCGGCCCTTGAGCCTCGACGTCGCCGCGTCCGCCACGAACCAAACACTCTCTGTTAGTTTCCGGGATGGCGACGAAACCGTGCAACGCTCCTTGACCTTTGCGCAGCTTCGCGACCCGAAAGCCCTGTTGCAGGAGGTGGCTGGCCCGATACCGCTGGCCCTGCTGACTAGCGGACTGCTCAGCGGTTTGAGTGGGGGCACCGCGGCCCCAGAGCTTGCTGCATTGCCAGCGCTGCAAAAACTCGCTTTCGGTCTCCAGTGGGACTCGCGGCAGGACTGGCTGAAGATCGGCAGCGCGAAGCTGCGTTGCTACCGCCTCCAGACACGCGTGCTGGAGAAACACCAGGCGACCATCTACGTCAGCCGCGTCGGCGAAATCCTGCGCGTCGAGTTGCCCAACAACATTGTGCTCCAGAACACCCGGATGCTGCTGCTGTGAGAACAAAAGCGATGCTGGAAACTGGATGCCAGATGCTGGATGGCGCTCGAAGGCCGACTGGCTTCATCCAGCATCCAGTATCCGGCATCCAGCATCGCCGCTGCTCCCCATGATCGAACTCCTCAACCTCACCAAGCGTTTCGGCGACCTCACCGCCGTCAACGACGTGACACTCACCGTAAACCGCGGCGAGTTCTTTGCCGTGCTCGGCCCGAACGCCGCCGGCAAGACCACGACCATCAAGATGATCACCGGCCTCATCAAGCCCACGTCCGGCTCCGTCCGCGTGGCGGGCCACGACGTGCAGGCCGAGCCGCTGGAGGTGCGCCGCCGGCTGGCCTATGTGCCGGATTTCCCCTTCCTCTACGACAAGCTCACACCGTGGGAATTCTTCCGCTTCAGCGGGCAGCTTTTCCGGATGCCCGATGACCGCATTGAGGCCTCCGCACGAGTGCTGATCCCGCGCTTTAATCTCGAGGAGTATCTGCGCAAGCCTATCGAGGGCCTCTCGCACGGCACGCGTCAGCGCGTCGCCATCGCCGCCGCGCTGCTGCATGACCCGGAGGTCTTCGTCATTGATGAGCCCATGGTCGGGCTCGACCCGCATCACGCCCGCGTGGTGAAAGACATTTTGAAAGAGCGCACGCGCACCGGTATGACGGTCTTCCTCTCGACGCACCAACTCAGCGTGGCCGAGGAGATGGCCGACCGCATCGGCATCATTCATCAGGGCAAGTTTGTCGCCGTCGGCACGAGCGACGAGTTGCGCCAGCAAAGCGGCTCGGACGGCGTGCTGGAGCACTCCTTCCTCGCCCTCACCCGACAAGAGGCGAACCTCAGCGAGGAAAACGCCAAGCCAAGGTAATTGGATTTCTTGGCCACAGATGGAACACAGATGAAACACAGATGGGGAGGGGCTACCGCAGCGAAAGCTGTCTCGGGCGAACTGCCTTATCTGTGTTTAATCTGTGTTCCATCTGTGGCTAAAAACAGCTCCCCCCAGTATGTCTAAAATCGTCGGCCTCGACCTCGGCACTACCAACTCGCTCGTCGCGACCGTGGACTCCGGCATCCCCTACGTCATCGCCGACGCGGACGGCCAGCGTCTCACGCCCTCCGTCGTCCACTTTCCCCCGCCCGGGGCCGAGCCACTTGTAGGGTCCGCCGCGAACCGCGTGCGCGTCCTCCACCCCGGCACCACGGCCTATTCCGTGAAGCGCTTCATGGGCCGACGCGGCGCGGACATCGCCCGCGAGGAGATGCTCGTGACCTAT
>CAMBZO010000215.1 GCA_945872195.1 Akkermansia muciniphila
CGGCACGCTTCGTCGAAGCCATTGACGAGAAAGTCATGGTGGCCGGAGCCGTTCCAGGCCGACTTGATGAGCACTGAGTTGCAGCCGGCTACGAAGGCAGCAGAGGCGTCCTGCCACTTGTCGCTGATGGCGAAACTGCGCTCCATGTCGAGGTGCCAGCGGAAGGCGGCCTCCGTGAAGAGGCCCGCGCCGGGCTTGTGGCAACTGCAGTGGTCGCTCTCCTCGTGCGCGCAGAGCAGGACGTCATCTATCGGCAGCGCGCGGCGGAGCAGGTCGTGCATCCGGTCCAGCTCCCGGCGCGGGAGCAGGCCGCGCCCGACATTGGGCTGGTTCGTGGTGACGAGGATGAGGTAACCGGCGGCCTTGAGATGCAACAGCGACTCGCACACATTTTCGCGGACGCGAAATTCCTCCAGACACATTGGCGGCATCTGGCTGCCTCCGGCGACCCGCACTTGGTTCAATACTCCATCCCGTTCGAGAAATACGGCTGCTTTCATGGTTGCGACAAAAGCAGGTTCGCAGCCCAAGGTGCCCACCAAGGCGAAAAATACGGGAATCTCCCGATGAATTTTGCAGGAATGCCCTGATGGAGGGAGGCGAAGGTGAGAAAGTGAGCAGGGGAAACCTTCAACGCCTGCGCTGAGCGTCCTACTCCGTCACAAGATGCGCTCGTGCGCCCAGGGATAACGCGCCGTGCAGCCAAACTCCCGGCTCTGCTGGCCAGTGGGCGGCGTGTGAAAGGTCGTCGGGTCGAAGGATGCGCCAGCGCTGCGCAGCACCGCCTCCAGCAAGGGGTGTCCGTAAGTCACACCGGGGAAAACCACCGCATTGCGATTCACGTCCACGACACGGGTCTGATCTGCTGAGACAATTACACGACGAAAGGGTTTCATCCGCTGCCGCTGGTCGGCGAGGAACACGACCACTTCGTCCGGAGTGCTGCCGGTGAAGGTCGCCGCTACGCTCATTCCACGAGGTCCTTCGCCTCCTTGAAGCGCTGCTCCATGCGCTTGATGATGGGCATGGCGCGCAGCATAGCGTTTTGCTCAGTCTGGCCCGGGAAGGGCTTCATCTCCACGCGCACGGCGGCGACCACCTCGCCGTTGCGGTCATGCATGGGCAAGGTCACGACCAACAAACCGCGGGGCTTGTCCGTGCCGGAATACATCACGTCCTTGGCGATGACGTGCTTCTCCAACTCACCACCGGGAGTGCCAAGCAACTTTTCATTCCGGCTGGCGGCGACACGCAAGTCCTGCCCAGTCCCCATGGCCATGTAGATGACTACTTCAGAAATACTGGTCTGCTTCTCGAACAACTCGCGAACAAGCACTTTGGCCAAGGTCTCGCGCGGAGTGTAGACCACCTTTGCGTCAGCGAAGTGGCTGACGGAGTCCGACTTCGTCCAGAACCCGAGCTTTCCGAACGCGAACGAGTTGTCGGTCAACGTGGGAATCGCCTCCTTGCCGTTGAGGAGGCAGCGGATTTGGTTGCCCTTGCACTCGACTGTCAGCTCGTGCCAGACACCACGCGCGATGGGCACCTCCGGCCCGATCGGCGCACTGCGGTCGCCGTTGACGAACTTGTAGAAGCGCACGTTGTTCCCCAGCCCGCTGGCCCGGATGACGTAGTAGTTCTTCGCGTCCCGGTAGCGGAAGGCCACACCCGCCATCTGCTCCGTCCTGCCGTCCACACACTTGAACTTCGTCGTGAACGTGAAATCGCCGAACACCTCCTCGTCGAAAATCAGCGCCGGGAAGCGCTCATCCGTCACGTCGGTGGAGAGCTGCGCGAGCACGCCGCTCTTGCCGCCGCGCGGGACGTTGCCCGTCAGCGGCTGAAACGCAGTCGGGGCATCGGCCAGCACCACCTTCCAATCCCCTAGGCTGCCCGAACCGGTCAGCACGCTGACGAAGCCAGCGGGCGGCTTGCCCTCTGGCAACGCGGAGAAATCGAACAGCCGTTCCGCCGCTTGAGTGGCAGCGCAGCACAAGCCGACGGCAAACAGGATGACGAAGCGGAGTAACATCGCGGCGAAACTAGCAGAAGAAACCGACGCGACAAGCGTTTGTCCGGCCATGTTTGGCGACGGCGACGAGAATGACGCTGGCAATGCGCGCTTCCTCGGCGGCGCGGCGGCTCATGGCCCTCGCGGCGAAGGACGCGCACTGCGTTCAGGAAATTGGCCGGACGGCGGGCACCGCGCTGCGCGTCCACCAACTGCTGCGGCGGATGATGTTGAAGACAATAGACCGGCGAGTGATAACCGGGCGAGTGGAAGTTGAACTGGCGCACACGCTGAACTTGGCTTTCCGACAGAAGCTCGAGACTGTGCGCAAACCATGAAGTAAACCAGCGCCGCTTTTCACTCTCCATGTTTCGACCCCTCACGGTCCAGCAGCCGACGGAACTGCTCGCCTTTCTTTTTGCCAGCCTGCCGGAGGTTAAAAAGAACAAGGTGCGCCACAGCCTCAAGTTTGAGGCCATCCTGGTCAATGGCCGGGCGACCACGCAGTTCGATCATCCGCTGCGACCCGGCGATGTGGTTTCCATGCGCTCTAAAAAAAATCTGCGCACCTGCAATCGCCTGCCGGCGGCGATGAAGATTCACTTTGAGGACGAGCATCTCATCGTCATCGACAAGCCCAAAAACCTGCTGTCAATGGCCAGCGAAGCCGAGCGCGAAAAGACCGCCTACGCCTTCCTCACCGACTACGTGCGGGGTGGTAATGAGCGCAGCCGTGCCCGCATCTTCATCGTTCATCGGCTGGATCGCGAGACCTCCGGGCTGATGGTCTTCGCGCGCACAGGCGAGGTGAAAGAGCTACTGCAAGCGAACTGGGATCAGGGTGAGAAACGCTATCTTGCCATCGTCGAAGGCGGACCTAAGGCGGATAGCGGAGTGCTCGAATCCGATCTGGATGAGGCCTCGCCGCACAAGGTGTATTCTGTGCCGGCCAGCAACCTTACCCGCCATGCCATCACGCATTACGAAGTGCTCAAGCGCAACGCGCGCATGGCGTTGGTGGAGCTGCGGCTCGGCACGGGTCGCCGCCACCAGATCCGCGTGCAGCTTGCGGAGATCGGCTGCCCCATCATCGGCGACGAGAAATACTCTGCTCGCACGGACCCCGCCAAGCGGCTTGGCCTGCACGCGTGGTTGCTGAAATTCCGTCACCCGATCACGGGCAAGGATCTCCAGTTTGAATCACCCCTGCCGCCAGAACTTGCAAAGCTCTTCTCAGCGGCGGTTGTAAGTAAGTGAGATGCCTCCTGACGCGACCCGAGGAGCAGGATTACGAGCAAGAGGGGAAGGGCCGCGCTTGCAGGCCGTCACCGACCTCGCCACACTCCCGCCCCTATGTCGTGGAAAATCCTCATCACCGCCCGGGCCGCTGAAGAAGTCGGCCAACCCGCTTATCAACTTCTGCGTGACGCTGGCTGCGAAGTCATCCTCGCGCCCAAGTTCGGCCCGCTCAGCGCCGACGACGTGCAGGCCTACATGGTCGGCTGCGACGCGACCTTGTGCAGCGCGGACAAATACACGCCCGCCGTCCTCGAACACGCCAACACCGCCGGCATCAAGTGCCTCTCGCGCTGGGGCGTGGGCTACGACTCGATTGACATCCCCACCGCCACGCGGCTCGGCATCGTCGTCGCCTTCACGCCGGGCATGCTCGACGGCGCGGTGGCCGACTACACGTGGGCGCTGCTCTTCGCGCTCGCGCGCCGCGTGCATGAGGGCCACGTCGTCATGCGCGACAATCGCTGGTCCGTCGCGTGGGGCCACGACGTGTCGAACAAGACGCTGGGCATCATCGGCTGCGGGCGCATCGGGCAGGCCGTGGCGAAGCGCGCGTCGGGTTTCAACATGAAAATCCTCGGCCACGACATCGCGCCGAACCCGCACGCCGAGGCGCTCGGGGTGAAGTTCGTTTCCCTCGACGAGCTCCTGGCGCAGAGCGATTTCGTCTCCCTCAACTGCGCGCTCACGCCGCAGAACCGCGGCCTCATCGGCGAGGCGCAGTTCAAGAAAATGAAACCCAACAGCTACCTCATCAACACCGCGCGTGGCGCGCTGGTGGACGAGGCCGCGCTGGTCCGCGCGCTGGAGCAGAAGACCATTGCTGGGGCCGCCGTGGACGCCTTCACCACCGAGCCGTTGCCCAACGATCATCCGCTGCGCCGCTGCCCCAACGTGCTGCTCACGCCGCATCAGGCCTTCAACGGCCGCGAGACCGGCGAGCGCGTGAGCCTCGCCGCCGCGCAGGCCATCGTGGACTTGATGCACGGCAAGAAGCCGACGCATGTGGTGAATGGTGACGTCTTCCAGTCGGCGGCGTTGCGGGCAAAGGTCGGTTAAACACCCCTCGGCACATGTCCCGCTGGCTGCGCTTCTTCGTAACCGCGGGCATTTGCTTTCTCGGAGCGCAGTCACTGCTTGGCGCGGACTGGCTCTACCTCGACAACGGCCAGGTGCGCCTCGGGGTGGACCGGGCGGCGGGGGCGAGCATCGGCTACTTCGGCGAGCGCGCGACGGGGCGGAACTTGCTGAACCATTACGACAAGGGCCGGTTCATCCAGCAGTCCTACTACGGCGCGAAGGACGGTTCGGACTGGAACGGCAAGCCGTGGCGCTGGAATCCGGTGCAGGGCGGCGGCTGGCGCGGCGAGCCGGCGCGCACGCTGGCCTTCACGAACACCGCCACCACGCTCTACGCCAGGACGCTGCCGAAGCACTGGGCCAAGGGCGCGGACTTGCCGGAGGTGGTGATGGAGGAGTGGCTCATGTTGACCAACCGCGTCGCGCACCTGCGCTTTCGCATGACTTACTCCGGTGCGACGAATCATCCGCCAGCGCATCAGGAGCTGCCCGCCGTCTTTGCGGACTTCGCGCTGACGAACCTCATTTACTACAAAGGCGCCGCGCCGTGGACCGGTGGCGCGCTCACGCGGCGCGTGCCCGGCTGGCCAAACGAATACGACAAGGGCCTGACCGAGAACTGGGCCGCTTACGTGGACACTCGCGATTGGGGCCTCGGCGTCTTCGTGCCCGGCACGACGGAGATGACGTTCTACCGCCACCCCGGTAAGGCCGGCCCCGATGGCGGCGGCTGTTCCTACCTCGCGCCCATCCGCACGCTGGCCATCACGAACGGGTTCAAGCTCGAATACGACGTGTTCCTCGCCATCGGCACGGTCAGCGAGCTGCGGGAGAAATTCCGGAGTTTGCAGGCGAAGTGAAGGGGC
>CAMBZO010000216.1 GCA_945872195.1 Akkermansia muciniphila
ACCAGGACCCGCTCGAACAGGAAGTGAAGATCGGCTCCGACTACCTCACCGTCGTCGGCCTCGTGCGCGAGCGCGGCACGGCGGACAAGCGCCCACAATCCGGCCAGATGGAGGGCCAGCCCCTCGACAGTAATCTCTACGTGCCCCTCTCCACGACCAAGAGCCGCTTCGGCGAAACCATCTTCAAGCGCAGCGCCGGCTCCTACGAGGCCGAGAAGGTCCAGCTCCACCAAGTCACCGTGCAGTTCCACTCCGTCGAGGATGTCGAAGTCGCCGTGCCGATGATTCGCACGCTCTTCAAACGCTTCCATCCCAAGACCGACTACGAGGTCATCGTGCCGCTGGAGCTGCTGCGCCAGGCCGAGGCCACCAAGCGCATCTTCAACATCGTGCTTGGCTCCATCGCCGCCATCTCGCTCATCGTCGGGGGCATCGGCATCATGAACATCATGCTCGCCACCGTCACTGAGCGGACACGCGAGATCGGCATCCGCCGTGCGCTGGGTGCCAAGAAGAAGGACATCATCACGCAGTTCCTCGTCGAGACGGTGGTGCTGTCGGTCGGTGGCGGATTGATCGGCGTCGTCGTGGGCGTGGCAACTCCGATGCTGGTGTCCCAGCTCACGGACATGAGAACCATCGTCACGCCGATGTCCGTGCTGGTTTCCTTCGGCATCTCCGGCTTGGTAGGCGTGGTCTTCGGCATCTACCCCACCTCCCGCGCTGCGGCGCTGGATCCCATCGAGGCGCTGCGGCACGAGTAGCACCCCCTACCTAAAACGGCGTTACACCCCGCAGTTGAGGCGGAGTTTTGGAGAGGTATGCCCCGACGGATTCCAGGAAGCTCCGGTGGCACCCGCGTCTCGCGGGTAGTTTCCGGCGTCCCGCCGGAAACTCAGGCGTGCGGAGTCCTGGATGTATCTCTCGCGCGTTTGTGTTCGTGCGCCCGAGGATTCGGCGGGACGCCGAATCCGACCCGCGGGACGCGGGTGCCACCCGAGGCTCAATACACCAGCACCAGCACGGTGGCTTGCTCCACGGACTTCACCACGTCCTCGAACTTGCGCTCCTTCGTGTGGGCTTCCTTCAGCTTGGCGGCGACTTCGGGGACGGATTCCAGGAAGCTCAGGAGATAGCTGCTCTTCACGGCGTAGTTCACGTTCTCGGCCAGCGCGCCGCTCGTGGCGAGGGCGGCTTTCTGGCTCAACTTCGCCACCACCACACCGATGACGTTGCCCCGCTCGTCCACCAGCGCGCCGCCGGAGTTGCCGGGCTGGATGGGCGCGCTGATTTGGAAATGCCGGGCGTCATCCTGCGCCCCGGCGAGGCTGGCAATCTCCCCGCGGGCCAGCTTGGGTGCGAAGCCCTGCAAGCCGATGTTGGGAAAACCCACGGTGGCGGCGGTGGCCCCGAGCCGCACACCCCGGCTGGTGATGACCGGCAACGCCGTGAACTTCCCCTCCGCCTTGAGCAACGCCACATCGTTCGCCTTGTCCACCTTCACGACCTTGGCGGCAATGGAGCCCGCGGCGGTGAGGATGCGCACCGTTGCCCCTTCGCCGGCGACGTGCTGGTTGGTGATGATGTAGCCATCGTCGGTGATGAAGAAGCCCGTGCCATAGCCGGAGGGCTTGGACTCCGCGACCTCCTTGGCCGTGGCGGGTTTCCCTTCCGCGGTGGCTTTGACGGGCTTCCATTCGCGGGCGAGGCGCTGGCCTTCGGCCCTTTGTGAAGGGGTCATGGCGCGCTCAATGATCGAAATGTTCTTCTTGGCCTCTTCATTGCCCTGCGCACCGGCGAGCAAATGCCACTTGTAGCCCTCGATCTCGTCCTTCACCACGCCTTCGCCATGCGAATACATGAGGCCGAGGATGAATTGGGCAGCGGCATATCCTTGGTCGGCCGCCTTACGATACCACCTCACCGCCTCGACTTCGTCCTTCACCACGCCTTGGCCGTAGGAATACATGTAGCCGAGTCTGACTTGGACATCGGAATCTCCTTGGTCTGCCGCCTTGCGATACCACTTCACTGCTTCGACTTCGTCCTTCACCACGCCTCGGCCATACTCATAGAATATCCCGAGGACGTTTTGCGCTTTGGCATCTCCTTTCTCTGCCTTAACCTTGGTTTCTAGGAAACCTTTGCGCTCCGCCTCCGTCGGTTCCGCCGCTCCGGCTTGGAACAGGAAGCACGCGACACAGAGGTGGAGAGCGGTCAGGCAGGCCTTCATGCTCGGGAGCCTACGCCAGCGCACAAGTCGCTGGCAATGACCACCTCCGCGCTGCCCTACGCGGGGAGTGTCTTCACCAGCTTCTTCGCCCGCGCCACCCACGGCTGCTCCTGCTGGCGCTGGTAATGCGGCGTGTGTCTGTCCTCGGCGATGACTTCCTCAGCGAGGCTACGGGCGCGAGCTCCCTGCCCTTTTGCGGCGAGCAACTCCGCCAGTTGCATGCGCGCGCGCGCGTAGGAGTGCTGGCTCACGATCTGTTCCCAGATAGCGATCGCACCCTCGGCATCGCCCAGCGCGGTGCGCGTCTCGGCCAGCGCCATGAGCGTGTGGCCGTAGTCGTGTTTGGGATTCTCGAAGCACACGGCCTCGAGATACGGGCGGGCCTCGGCCGCGCGGCTCAGCCGCAGCAGGCATTGGCCATAATGTGCGCGCGCGTCGAGGTCCTGCGGCTCGCGCTCGAGGGTGCGCAGGTAGGACTCCTCCGCCAACTTGAACTTGCCGCGCTGGAACTGGATGTCCGCCAGCTCGAGGTGGTGATGCGCCTTGTCGAGCAGGTGGATCTGCTTCTCAAGCTCCGCGATGCGCTCGCGCTTGTGCTGGCCGGGCAGCTCGAAGCCGGTGGAGGCGTGCGGCGTCGAGCCGCGATAGACCATGAAGAAGTAGAGGATGTCGTTCACCACCGGGAACAGGAAGATGAAGGCCACCCAGACCCATTCCTGACGGCGGACGGCGTCGATGAGCATCCAGCAGTGAAAGGCCAGCAGCGGCCACATCAGTGGCTGGTTCAGCCAGCTTGACCAGTCGGTGAACATGGCAAGGTCGTTCGATTAGGCCGCCACCCAGTGCTGCTCCGACCAAAGCGAGGCGGACTTCTCCTTCGCCTCCTTCTCTTTCTCCCTCTGCAAGTCCTTATCCAAATCCAGCGGCACCTTGAGGTTCTCCCTGATGGGCACGGACGGGTTCTTGAAATCAATCCCCGCGAGCTGCGTGTAGTGGCGGAAGACATCCGTGTTCTGGATGAAGCCGCGGAAGCGCTCGGCCCCCGGCCCCGTCGCGACCAGCGGCACGAAGTCCGAGCAGTGCGCCGTGCCGGTCCAGCCGATGCCGAGGTGGTTGCCCATGAGCTGGCCGAGCTGCGCGACGTTGCTGTTCATCACGGTGAACTGCGCCCTGCCCTGGCGCGTGAGGAACGGGGCGAACGCGGCGGCCTTCTCGGCGGTGAGCTGGTAGTCGGTGGCGTCGCGGATGACATCGGCGATGAACTTGGGGTCGTCCACCACCGGGGGCGCGAACGCCCCCTTCGCCAGCGGTGCCGAGTCCGGTCCGGGGACGTTGAGGCGCTTGAAGATTTCGCTGAACGAGCGTTTCACCCGCTGCACGTTGGTAAAGAGCGCGGAGGTGAAGCCGTAGTTGCTGCCGACGCCGCAGAGCCCGGGGTTGCCGGTCGGATGGTCGGTGGTGATGACAATGAGCGTGTCCGGGTGGCGCTTCTGAAAGTCGAGGCACGCATCCATCGCCTCGTCGAACGCAATCTGGTCATACAGCGCGGCAACCGCGTCGCACATGTGCGCGCCGTGGTCCACGCGCCCCCCCTCCACTTGCAGGATGAAGTGGTTCTCGTTCTCCAGCTTCGCGAGCGCCTTCCGTGTCAGGTCGGCCAGATGCGGGACACTTTCCTTGAGCTTCGCGTCGTGGTTCCAGTCCACGGTGAACGGGAGATGGCTGTTGGAGAAAATGCCGAGCCATTTGCCGTCGTTCTTCGCGGCGTCGAACTCCTTCGCGGTCTTGAAGACTTGATAGCCCGCGGTCTGGTAGTCTGACACGAGGTCGCGCTTGTCCTTGCGCTTGGCGGGGTCGAAAAACTTCTGCCCTCCGCCGAGGAGCACTTCGACGCCGCGCTCCAGGTATTGCACCGCGATGCTCTCCGCCGCCTCGCGCTTGAGACCGCTCGCCGCGAAGCCCGCCGGCGTGGCGTGCGTGATCTCCGTGGTGGTGACGAGCGCGCGCTTCCAGCCCTGCTGACCGAAGAGTGTGTAGAGCGGCGTGAGCACGGTGCCGTCGGGGAGCACGTTCACGGTGCCGTTCACAATGCGCGAGCCGCTGCCCCACGCGCACGCAGACGCGGAGGAATCGGTGACGAGGGAGTTCAGCGAACGCACGTCCATCAGCGAGTTGACGGTGCCGGGCTGGTTATAAAGGTTCATCCACGAGAGGCCGCGCCCGCGCACCGCACGCGCAAGATGGTCGGCCATCGAGAGCGTGGCCATCGCCATGCCGTCGGCGACGAGGTGGATGATGTGGCGCGGCTTCTGGCCGGGGCGCGCGTTGCCCGGCTCGGCAGCGCGGACGATAGCGGGAGCGGCAGCAGACGCGGCGGCGATCAGGCCCGTGCGGGTGAAGAAGCGGCGGCGGTTCAAAGACATGGACTGGAAACTAGAAGCGGCCCGGCAGTTTGCCAATCCCGAAGCCGTGCCGACGACTCGGGAGTCTCTCGGAACAACTTTCCGCTTTGACCCACGCTTCGACTCCCGCAGCATCCGCCCATGCTCGACCTGACCCGCGACCCGCTTTCCGATCCGCTTCGCATCTACCGCTACCGCGATGGCATTTACGCGGTGGACCTGCTCAACGCCGCCGTCGTTCACCTCGACTTCTTCACCTGGCTCGCCGCGCATCCGTCGGACGCGGCGACGATTTGCCGCGAGCTGCAGCTCGCTGCGCGGCCCGTGGACGTGATGCTGACGCTGTTCAAGGCCAACGGCTTTATCCGCGAGGAGAACGGCGTTCATCGTGTCACCGAGGTCGCGCGCGAACACCTCGTGCAAGGCTCGCCCTGGTTTCTCGGTCCTTACTTCGCCTCGCTGAAAGACCGGCCCGTCGCGCTCGACATGGTGAAGGTGCTGCGCACGGACAAGCCCGCGAACTGGGGCAGCTCAAAGTCCGAAAAGGAGTGGACCAAGGCGATGGAGGAACCGGACTTCGCCCAACGCTTCACGGCGGCGATGGACTGCCG